>CAZWYU010000029.1:0-17204 GCA_964638595.1 uncultured Candidatus Saccharibacteria bacterium | reverse complement strand
TGACGGTTTGGAAAAACTTAAGACCAAAAAACAATATCCAATTCATAGAGCAACGCCTAAATTTACAAAACAATCAACAAAACTCGAGGTTTTGGAAACAGGCATTAAGGTCATTGATTTAATCTGTCCTTTTTTAAAAGGCGGAAAAACCGGTCTTTTTGGCGGGGCTGGAGTGGGAAAAACCGTTATTATTCAGGAACTTATAAGAAATATTGCCCAAGAACACGGCGGTTATTCTATGTTTGCCGGAGTAGGTGAGCGCAGTAGAGAGGGAAATGATTTATACCGGGAGATGAAGGAGGCAAAAGTTTTAGATAAGACAGCTTTGGTTTTTGGCCAGATGAATGAACCGCCCGGAGCTAGAGCCAGGGTGGCCTTAACCGCTCTTTCAATGGCAGAATATTTTAGAGATGAAGAAGGCAAAGATATTTTACTTTTTATTGATAATATTTTTCGTTTTACCCAAGCTGGTTCAGAGGTTTCCGCTCTTTTAGGCAGAATGCCCTCTGCTGTCGGTTATCAACCTACTTTAGCTACAGAAATGGGCCAGCTTCAGGAGCGGATTACCTCTACTGACAAGGGCTCTATAACCTCTGTTCAAGCAGTTTATGTTCCTGCTGATGATTTGACTGATCCAGCCCCAGCTACTACTTTTTCTCATCTTGATTCTACGGTTGTTTTATCACGTTCCTTGGCTGAATTGGCAATTTATCCGGCTGTTGACCCCTTGGATTCCAGTTCTACTATTTTAGACCCCGAAGTGGTGGGCGAAAAGCATTATCAAGTAGCCAGAGAGGTTCAAAGAATTCTCCAGCGTTATAAAGACCTTCAAGATATTATTGCTATTCTGGGAATGGAAGAATTATCAGATGAGGATAAACAAACAGTTTCCAGAGCCAGAAAGATTCAAAGGTTTTTATCCCAACCCTTTCTTGTAGCTGAACAATTTACAGGTATTGAAGGAAGATATGTTTCTATTAAAGACTCGGTAAAAGGGTTTGAGGAGATTATTGAAGGTAAACACGATGATAAACCCGAATCAGCTTTTTATATGAAAGGAGATATATCAGAAGTTGAAAAATGAAACATTTAACTGTAAAAATCGTTTCTCCGGAAAAAGTGGTTGTTTCAGAGGACTATATTAGCGCCACCGTTCCTTCTGTTACTGGGCAGTTGACTATTTTGCCAGAACATATTCCTTTGGTAACCAAACTCAAAGCAGGAGAGATTAAATTGACCACCAAAGAAAGCTATGACACTCTTTTATCTGTTTCTTCGGGTATTATTGAAGTAAGACCTAATTCTGAATTGATTATTTTAGCAGATGAAGCTCAAAGGGCAGAACAGATTGACTTGCAGAAGGCAGAAGAAGCCAGAAAAAGAGTAGAAAAACTTTTAGAGGATAGAAAAAACGAACAAGACATTGATTATGCTAAATTGCAGGCTATCTTAGAAAAAGAAATAGCTAAAGTTAAGGTGGCTAGAAAATATAGGAAAATGAAAAATATTTCTTAAAGATTCTAAAATTCCTAAAAAGGGAATTTATTTTCTGGATTCCCGGTCAGGCTGAAAATGACAAAAAAACAAAAAACACAAGAAATTTCCTCCTTGACCCCCCCTCTTTTTTTAAAAAAGAGGGGGGTTAATTTTCTCCTCAAGAGATAAAGGAAGGAAGGAAATACGCCACCTTTATTCCTTCCCTTAGGAAGGGGGAGGAAGAAAGGAAAAAAGAGTGAGAAAAGAATGAGGAAAAGAATTTTTTTCTTTATCCTCTCCCTCAAGGAAGGGGAGGATATAAGCGGGGGAATTCAAATCTCTTTTTTAAGAAGATGTTGCCAATTCTATTTTTCTATATTTTTGCTATTATTATAAAATAGATCTGACCCTATTTTAATTGAAATATTTATAAATTAATTATAAAATTAAACTATGGATAATATACTCATAAAAATTTTTGCGGCGGTGGCCTATATTGCTATGGTAGTGGTAAATTTTTTGGCTAATAGTTTGCCAATTAATAATCGTTCCACTGGCGATATTTCTAGCGCTTATCCCAATCTTTTTGCGCCGGCAGGATTAACATTTTCTATTTGGGGCTTGATTTATCTTTCTCTTATCGGATATTTAATCTACCAATTTATATCATTTTCAAAAGAGGGCGACCAAAGAAAAGAAGGGCTTTTTAAAAAAATTAATATATTTTTTATTGCTACTTCTATTGCCAATCTTTCTTGGATATTTGCTTGGCATTACGATTTTATCGGTCTATCGTTGCTTATTATGGTAGTGTTACTCTTGTTTCTTATTAAAATTGCCAATATTCTCCGTGAAGAACAACTAACATCTCGAGAAAAAATGTTTATTTACGTTCCTTTTAGTTTATATTTTGGCTGGATTACGGTGGCGACTATTGCCAACACAACCGTGTTTTTAGTAAGTATTGGTTGGAACGGATTTGGCATCGCTGAATTTGTTTGGACAAACATCATACTTTTAGTCGGATTATTAATAGGAATCTTGAGGATACAGAAAGATAAAAATATTATTTATGGTTTAGTTCTGATTTGGGCATATCTCGGGATAATGTTAAAACACTTATCGGTGAGTGGTTTTGACGGGCAATACCCGAGTGTTATTATTACAGTAGCCGTGTGTTTAATATTGTTTATATTTTTTACAGGGAGAATTTTTCTAAAAAATAAATTAACAATATCTTCATAAAATCTTATTCAATTACACTTCCTTTATTGCTATAAAAATAAAATTAACTGGAAATTTCAGAATACTAAATTAACAGTCACTATATAAGGCAATTGGATCTTGGGTTTAATCGTCTTCTTAAAAAATTACAACTTTGTCAGAAAGATAAGTTTATAGAATTAAAACATATTGCTGAGCCAAAGGCCATCCTTTATTTAATGTAGTTAATGGAGAAATTGAACAGCGGGAAATTATTAAGGATAAAAGTTTACATATTTTAAAACCAAAGCCAAAAAGCTAAAAAATACTTTTTCTCTTCATTTGGTTGGTATTAGAAATTAATTAATTGTAATTGAATCAACAAAAAAATATTACGATATAGTAATATACCAATATCAACAATTTTATTTTTTGCAATTGTTGGAATAATAATATCTATATTTATATTCCAGAATAAAAAAAATAAATTTGTTTAGATATATTTTTTTAGGGATAATATTAATTTTAGCGTTTGTAATTCTTTAACTTGATTTATTTTTACAAGCATAACAATATTGGTAAATATTTTCTAATTTTATTTATTATAAGAAGCACGTAGAGTCAGCACCTTTCAATTACTTTTTCTAAGAACTTTTACAATTAGAGATAACGTAGAGATTTTAATAATTAAAATTAAAAAATATGAACACTAAACTTGTTTTAATAGTTATTGTCTGTTTTCTTTTTGTTGCTGGGTTTATTTCAGCTCAAGGTCAAGTTCAGCAAATACATCAAGAGGTTCAAAGTCAAGAAGAAAATCAGCTTACTGCTACAGTTCAACAACAACAGTTGTTTGAACAGAAATTAAAAAAGGTTCAAGAAAGAATTCAGGAGAAGAGGCAGGTAATTAAGAAGGAAACAGAAAATATGGAAGGAGAAGAAAAAGAAGTAGCCCAAAACCAGAATCAAATCAGAATAGCAGTTCATTCTCTTTTGGAAATGGAGGGGGTTATCGGAGGTATTGGCTCCAAAGTATCAAAAATAGCCAGAGAGGTTGATAATTCTCTTCAATCTGCAAAAAAAGCAGAGCTTAAAATATCCAATAGAAATGTTCTTGTCAGGTTTTTTATGGGCGGAGATAAGGAGGCAACTCAAGAATTAAAAAACCACATTGAACAGAATAGAGAAAGAATTCAAGAATTATATAAACTTAGAGAGGATTGTGATTGCCAAGAAGAGGTTAAAAATATGTTTCAAGAACAGATAAGAGAAATGGGAAATGAACAAGAGCGCCTTGAAAGATTGGCCGAGAAAGAAAATCAATCTAAGGGATTGTTTGGTTGGTTGTTCGGTTGGCTACGGTAGTCTGTTTAATAAAATAATTAATTTGAGGATATGAAAAAAGAAATTGTAGAAAAAATGTCCGTTTTAATAGTAACCGCTTTTGGGCTTGTTGCTGCTCTTGCTTGGAATGGTGCTATTCAGGCAATTTTCAAAAAAGTTTTTGGAACGGCGGAAGGGATAATCTCAATGTTAGTTTATGCGATTGTTGTTACAATAATTGCAATTATTGTTACCACATGGATAGCTAAAATTGCCGGGGAAAAAGAAGAATAATTTTCTATTTTAATTGGACTCAAACATAAATCAATCCAAAGACTAAGGAAACAGAGGACTAACCTCTGTTTCTTTCTTTATTTCTATAAAATTTAATTAATTCTAATTCAATTTTCTTTTTTTTGTTTTTCCTTCTTAAAGAGGAAAAGTCCATTTATTTTAAAGACAAAACTCCTGCTTATACCTTTATCCTTTTTTTGGTTTAAGATATCTGAATTTAGTTAACACATTATCAATCCACTTATATATCTTAATGTAAAGACTCACACATTTACTCGCAATAGTCTATTTTAGTCTCATTTTGCATTGGAAATGGAACTCATTTCATGTCATTTTGTGTTGGACAAGAAAATGTCTTGACTTGTTTCTGTTTTTGTTATACAATCACAGAGCATTCTTTTTTAGAATGTTTCTGATACTGCTTATCTTATAAAGATACAGTTTATTCAGACGCAAGGTCGATAGATTCAATAATTCTTTAAAAAATGAGTAAAAAGTTATTTGTAGGAAATATTTCCTACGATACTAAGGAAGACGCTTTAAAAGACTTATTTGCGGAAGCAGGTACAGTTGACTCTGTTGCTATCATTACTGACAGAAATAGCGGTCGCTCAAAGGGATTTGGTTTCGTTGAAATGGCAACAGATGAAGATGCCGAAAAGGCAATTGAAATGTTCAACGGAAAGGAAATTGATGGCAGAGCTTTAACTGTTAATGAAGCTAGGCCCAAAAGAGAATCCTATTAAGACACTTCTTTGGTTCTAAAAAGAAAAACCCCGATCGGGGTTTTTCTTTTTTCAATACATTTGTTAAAATAAGTAGAGTAATATTAATTACATATATGTTTCATCTTGAGAAAAATATTTTAAGGAGTTATCTTTTTATATCTCTTTGCTCTGTTTGTTTTATTTTGCATAATTTTGTTTATGAATTCTTTCAAAGAGAAGAAGCGGTCTTTTTCTCTTTAACTTTTATTTTTTTTCTATCTTTTATTATTTCTATTATTATTAATCTTATAAAAGACAGAGACAAAGAAATATGGAAATTAGGAGGTATTGGTTTTTTTGCCTTACTGGGTTCTGCTTTTAATTTTCAAAATCTTTATTATTTCATTTTGTTTTTTTTCTTTTTCCTTTTCAAATTGCTTAAAAATAAAAAAGATAAAAATAAATGATATCTAATTGGCACAATTTAGAGAGCAAGAGAGTGATAGAATTTTTGTGTAGTGATAAAGAAGAGGGGATTAGTCTTTTAGAGGCAAAAAGAAGACAGAGAGAAAGCGGTCGCAATTTATTGCCCAAACAAAAGCCTGTTCCTAAGTTTAAAATTTTTTTAGAACAATTTCACAGTCCTTTAATTTATATTCTTTTGATAGCCGGCATAGTAGTTATTTTTTTTGGAGATTTAGCTGATGGAATAGTTATTTTAGCTGCTGTGGCAGTTAATACGGTTATTGGCTTTGCTCAAGAAAATAAGGCCAATCAAGCCCTCTTTGAACTAAAAAAGATAATCAGCCATAAAGCTAAGGTAGTAAGGGAAGGAGAGATTAAAATAATTGATTCTTCTGATATTGTAGCTGGGGATGTTTTTCTTTTGGAACCCGGTGATATGGTGCCAGCCGATGGAAGAGTATTGGAATCCGATAACTTGAAAATGAACGAAATGGCTCTAACCGGTGAATGGCTATCAACTACCAAACATTCGGAAGAGTTAGAGCTTAGAACACCTATGGCAGATAGGGATAATATGGTCTATATGGGCACAATTGTTGAAGACGGAAGAGCTAGGGTAGTTTCCACCGCTATTGGTCAAGATACAGAGCTCGGGAAGATTGCTTCCATTATTAAAGAAACCAAAGAAGAAAGGACTCCTTATCAAAAGAAACTTTCTCGTTTTTCAAAGCTTGTTGGAATCTTTATTGGTCTTATCAGTCTCTTAATCTTTATTGAGGGTATTTTAACAGGTGGACAGTTAATGGAAATGTTTATTATTTCAATAGCCGTAGCTATAGCCGCTATACCAGAAGGATTGCCTGTGGCGATGACTATTATTTTGGCTTTGGGTATGCAAAGAATTTTAAGAAAAAAAGGTTTAATTAGAAAACTTTCAGCCGCAGAAACTTTGGGCAGTACCTCTGTAATATGTACTGACAAAACAGCAACCCTGACCGAAGGTAAGATAAAAGTTACTAAAATGTTTACTGACCGAAAGAATCCTAATTTAATTTATAAAACAGCGGTTTTATGCAATGGAGCCTTTGTTGAGAACGGGAAGGAAAAAAGAGAAAAGTGGATAATAAGAGGAGCGCCAACAGATAGAGCTTTGCTTTCTTATGGTTTAGAAAATGGTTGTTTACCCGAAGAGCTTAAGAAAGAATATCAAAAAATAGACGATTTGCCTTTTGATAGTAGTCGCAAATATAGGGCTAAACTTTATAAGAAAAAAGGAGAGAGAAATAAAACTCTTTTAGTGGCAGGAGCGCCTGAATTAATAATTGCTACTTCTAAATTAGATGACCAGGAAATGAAAGATTGGAACAAACAGTTGAAGAGAATTGCTTCCAAGGGATATAGAACAATTGCTTTGGCTTACAAAAAAACCAATAGAAAAAGCATTAAAGAGACTAAGATTAACAATCTCCATTTTTTAGCTCTACTAGGGATGTCAGATCCGATTAGAGAAGATGTAAAAGATGCTTTAAAAACTTGTCGACAGGCAGGCATGAAAGCGATTATTGTTACCGGTGACCACAAACTTACAGCTAAAGCGGTTGGTTTGAAACTTGGATTTAAAATAAACGATAAAAATATTATGGAAGGCTCTGAAATTGATGAACTGAATGATGAAGAGTTTAAAAAAGTTTTTCAAAGAATTAATATTTATGCCAGAGTGGAACCAAAACATAAGTTAAAAATCGTTAAAGCCTGGCAGGATGCCGGCGAAGTGGTAGCTATGACCGGCGATGGTATTAATGACTCTCCGGCTCTCAAAAAAGCCGATATTGGTGTAGCTTTGGGCTCGGGCACAGAAGTAGCAAAAGAGACTTCTGATTTGATTCTTTTGAATAATAGCTTTAGTATCATTGTAGCAGCTGTGGAAGAAGGAAGAGCTATTCTAGACAACATTAGAAAGGTTATCACTTATCTTTTATCAGATAGTTTTACAGAAATTATTTTAATCGGTGGTAGCATACTGATAGCAAAAGCTTTAGCTAAACCTTGGGTTTTGCCATTAACAGCTATTCAAATTTTATGGGTTAATTTAGCAGAAGACGGCTTGCCGTCTCAAGCCTTAGCCTTTGAACCAAAAGAGAATGGTTTAATGAAACAAAAAGCAACAGCTCATAAGGTGCATCTTCTAACAAGAGAGATGAAGGTAATTATTTTTGCTATTGGCCTTATAACTGACTTAATGCTCTTAGGTCTTTTATATTGGTTTATGTATCAAGGCCTTGAAATTAGTTATATCAGAACAATGATTTTTGCCGCCCTGGCTATTGATTCCTTATTTTACGTTTTTTCCTGCAGAAGTTTGAGAAAAGGAATATTTCATATAAATCCTTTGAAGAATAAGTTTTTACTTTTCTCTTGGATTTTTGGGGTTTTTGCTTTATTGGTTGCCCTCTATGTTCCATTCTTCAATTCTTTATTAAAAACAGTGCCCTTAAATTTTATTGACTGGATGATATTAATATTCTTAGGAGTAACTGAAATAATTTTTATTGAAATCGTTAAACATTATTTTATAATTAGACACCAAACAGAGGTTTAATTTATGGATTTTTTAATATATATAATCATTTTTCTATTAAGTATTTTTGTCTTGGCAAGAGCTGGTGTTTATTCTGTTAATTCTCTTTTAAGAGTTTCTAAATTCTTGAAGTGGCGAAAATTTATTGTTGGTTCTTTGATTATGGGATTTTTGAGTTCAATGCCTGAATTTTTTATTGGCTTAAACTCTGCTTTTTCTGGAAAGCCAGAGCTTTCTTTTGGCAATGTTATTGGTTCAAATATTATTCTTTTTACTTTGATTACCGGTTTAGCCGTTTTGTTCGGTGGAAAAATCAGCTTAAAAAGCAAAACAATGCAAAGGTCTTTAATCTTCTGTGGTTTTTATGCTTTACTGCCCGTGCTACTTTTAGTTGATGGAGAATTTTCTAGAGGAGATAGTGTTATTTTAATAATTGCTTTAGGTTTTTATATCCGCGAGCTTTTTGCCCATCAAAAGCGTTTTAGTAGCGTGTTAAAACAAAAAGAGGAAAGCCAAGAGCCAGCTAAGGATTATAAAAGATTTTTTAAAGATATAGTATTGTTGATTTTTTCTTTTGTTTTATTGATAGCCAGCGCTCAAGGAATAGTCTTTTCTGCTGGTCGATTAGCTTTAACACTAAATTTACCTTTAGTTTTTGTAGGAGCTTTATTCATAGCTATAGGCACTACTTTGCCAGAGATTGTTTTTGGTTTACGCTCTGTTGCTTTAAAGCAGAAACAAATGCTTTTAGGAACTATTTTTGGCTCTATTGCCCTAAACTCTTCTTTAGTTCTTGGTGTCACTTGTTTTATTTCTCCATTTCGGATTTACAATTTAAACCTTTATATCAATGGGTTTATATTCACCGGTTTGACAGTTTTTTTATTTTTGATATTCTTTAAAACTGGAGACCATTTAAGCAAAAAAGAGTCTAAGGTTTTATTGTTTGTCTATTTTTTATTCGTTATCGTTGAGATTTTATTAAAATAGCATTAATTTTTTTTATTTATGAAGTTTAGAATTAACAAGGATAAGTGTACGGGCTGTGGTGTCTGTGTTCAGATTACTAAGGGCGGCACTAGACTTAATCAAGATATGAAGGCAGAAGTTATTGATGATGAAAAAATAGAAGAGGCAGGAGGAGAAGAGGTTTGCCCTTTTGGGGCTATTGAGAAGATAGAAGATAACTAATATACAGAAATTTTGATAATCATACAATCAATAAAATAATAAGTATATGAAAATTTTAAAAATAGGTGCAGATTGGTGTCAAGGATGTCTTATAATGAAGCCTAGGTTTGCTGAAATTGAAAAGCAAAATACTTGGCTGGAGACAGAATTTTACGATTATGATGAAGACAAGGAAGTTATGGAAAAATATAATATTTCCGAAGAGTTGCCTTGCTTTATTTTTCTTGATAAACAAGGCAATGAATTTTTAAGACTGCATGGCGAAATAGAAAAAGAAAAAATAATTGAATTAATAAATCAACACAAAGATAAGTAAATTTCAAATATTTTTTTGTCCTTATTTAAAAAAGAGTGAAAGCAAGAAGCAGAGGTTTTTTAAAAAGCTCTTCTTCTTTTTTCATAAGAAAAGAAAAAATTGGAGGTTATTGCGCTAGATTAGATGGCAAAAAGAGAGCTATTTTTGTAAAAATTTAATAAAAAATAATTAAACCTTAATTATGAATAAAAATTTTCTCCTAAAGAAGATTTTCTTTTTTTCAATTATTGTCCTTTTTATTTTTCCTTTTTTTACTTTTGCAGAGGAAGAAAACATAGAGATTAAAATTTTTTATTCTAAAACCTGTCCTCATTGTCATGACGAGATGGTTTTTTTAGAGAAACTGGAAAAAAAATACTGTGATATAAACGTCCAGTCTTTTTTGGTAAACGACAATGAAGAACTTTTGAATAATTTATATAAGCAATACGAAGTGCCAGAGGAAATAAATGGTTTTCCTGTTTACGGGGCTACGCCTATTACTTTTATTAGAGATAGGTATTTTCTAGGTTTTAGAAATGAAGAAACTACGGGCAGAGAAATAGAGGCTTATATCAATGAATCAAAAGGGGAACAGTGTGCTACAACTAGTGAAAATGAAGAGGAGTCAATAAGTTTTTTAGGTTTTAATCTTTCTTTTGATAAAACACCACCTCTTTTGCTAGCTATTGTATTGGGAGTGTTGGATGGTTTTAACGCTTGTGCTATGGTGGCTTTGGCTTTTTTGTTGACAATGCTTATATCAACTGGCACTAGAAAAAACCTTGTTTTGATTGGCGGGACTTTTATTTTAGTTTCTGGTTTAGTCTATTACTTTTTTACTGCTGCTTGGTTAAATTTATTTTTAATTTCCAAAAATCTTACAATAATTACCAATGTTGTTGGGGCAATAGTTTTAATTTTTGCTAGCTTTCTTTTAAGAGATTATTTTAAAGGTATTGTTTGTCGGATTTGCAGGATTAATCCGGGAAAAGAAAATATTTTAACAAAGACTCAAAGAAAATATTTTTCTAAATTAAAAAAACTCACTAAGTCTAATTTGTCCTTGCCAATTATGCTTTTGGGCGTAGCCTTAATAGCTGTTGGCATTAACTCTATTGAGCTTGTTTGTTCCTTTGGCTTTCCTTTGGTTTTTACAAGGCTTTTAACTAGTTTCAATCTATCTGCTTTTTCTTATTATTTTTATATCTTCATTTATATTCTTTTCTATATGATTGATGATTTCGTGATTTTCCTTTTTGCTGTTTTTACTCTTAAAATAACCAGCATATCAGAAAAATACCTGAAAGCAGTTAAGCTGATTTCGGGTATTGTCTTAATTATTTTAGGATTGATAATGCTCTTTAAGCCCGAATTTCTTTCTCTTTTTTAGCTCGTTGGTATTAAATACCACCGAAGCTTGTTGGTATTTAATACCAACGGGCAAGATGAATAGGGAAATAGCAGTTTTTGCTATTTTTATTTTTCTAATTTTTCAATTTCTTTTTTAATTTCAACCGCTTTTTCGTATTGGAGATTTCTTTTTGCCAAATCAAGCTGGTTTTTTAGTTTTTTAATATATTCTCTTGCAAATTCATTTTTAGGTTTACCTCCTTTTTCTTCTTTTTGAAGAGAGGAAAGAGTTTCTTTAATTGGTTTTTTTATGGCCGTTGGTTTTAAATTGTGTTTTTTATTAAATTCTTTTTGGATTTTTCTCCTCCTTTTAGTCTCTTCAATTGCTCTTTTCATAGAAGAAGTTATCTTGTCTCCATACATTATAATTTTGCCCTCTTTATTTCTAGAAGCCCTTCCCATAATTTGGATCAGAGAAGTAGCATCTCTTAAAAATCCTTCTTTATCTGCGTCTAAAATGGCAATTAAGGAAACTTCTGGTAAATCCAATCCTTCTCTTAAAAGATTAATGCCTACGACAACATCATATTCTCCTTTTCTTAGACTGGCTAAAACTCTTGGTCTCATAAGGGTTTTAGTGTCGGAGTGAAGGTAATTAGCTTTTAACCCTTTTTCTTTTAGGTATTTAGATAAAGCTTCGGCTAAACGTTTGGTTAAAGTTAGAACTAAAACCCGTTGTTTTTTTTCTTTCCTTTTTTTAATTTCTACCAATAAGTCTGGCACTTGGTTGTTTGTTTTTTTAATTTCAATCAAGGGATCTAATAGGTAAGTTGGTCTTATGATTTGTTCAACTATTTGTTCTGATTTTTGTTTTTCATATTTTTGAGGAGTAGCTGAAACAAAAATAGTTTGATTTAATTTTTTTAAAAATTCATTGAATTTTAAAGGTCTATTATCTAAAGCTGAAGGCAAGCGAAATCCGTATTTAACCAAGGTTTCTTTTCTAGCCTTATCTCCGTAATACATTCCTCTAATTTGTGGTACTCCAATATGTGATTCGTCTAAGAACAGCAGATAGTCTCTTTCCCTCCCAAATTTTCCTTTAGAAAATTTGGGAGGGAAAAGAAAATAATCTAAAAGGCTATAAGGAGCAGAACCGGGTTTCCTGAATTCTAAATGTCCTGAATAATTTTCAATTCCAGCACACCAGCCGGTTTCTCTAATCATAGAAATATCATATTGAGTTCTTCTCCTTAGTCTTTGAGCTTCTACAATTTTATTTTGTTTATTTAGTTTTTTAAGTTGTTCTTGAAGTTCTAAAGAAATATTAGAAAGAGCAATGTTCAGTTTTTGTTTGTCTGTAAGCCAAAATTTAGCTGGCCAGATTTCAACTGCTTTTATTTCTTCAAATGCGCTGAAAGGAGCTTGGCTATGTTCTATTTTTTTTACTCTATCTCTTTCTAATTTTACTCTTATAATTTTATCAGCGCCTGAAAGCCAAATATCAATGAATTGTCCTCTTGTTCTAAATCGTCCCCGCCAAAGTTCATAATCGTTTCTTTCAAATTGAAGGTCCAAGAGACGGCTCATTAATTCTTTTCTAAAAATTTCCTGACCTTTTTTTATTTGCAAGGATAATTTTTGATAAACTTTGGGCGAACCTAAATTATAGATAGCCGAAACCGAAGAAATAACCAAAACATCTTTTCTGGTCAAAAGAGATTGAGTGGCTTCGTGACGCAGTTTGTCTATTTCTTCATTTATTTTTGCGTCCTTCTCAATGTAAGTGTCTGTTTGAGGGACATAAGCTTCTGGCTGATAGTAATCATAGTAGGAAACAAAATAACAGACTTTATTTTTTGGAAAAAAACCGCTGAACTCTTCATACAGTTGAGCAGCCAATGTTTTGTTAGGGGAGATAATTAAGGTCGGCTTGTTTATTTTTTCAATTATTTTAGACATAGTATATGTTTTACCAGAGCCAGTAATACCCAAAAGCGTCTGGAATTTATAACCATTTTTTATGCCCTTAATCAATTTTTTAATAGCCTTGGGTTGATCGCCCTTGGGCTGGTATTTTGCTTGGCACTTAAAATCCATACTTTTTTGTTCTTCTTTTTTTATGGTAGCTAATGGCAAAGCGATGAGCTTCGTCTCTAACTTTCAGAAATAAATTTTTTATTTCTTCGGGCAAATTGTCAATTAAAACCGGGTTTTTAGAAAAAGGGGAGTAAAGCTTTCCAGATGAACGTTTTATTTTAGCTAAAGCTACTATTGGATAATCAAAATTTTTACCAGCGTTTAATTGCCCCTTCCCGCCGTCAAGAAGTATTAAATCAGGGTCTTGCCATTCTTTGTGTTTTAACCGTCTTAAAAGAATTTCTCTTAGAGATTTAACATCGTTTTGTCCTTTAACTTTTTTTATTTTAAATTTCCGATAGTCAATCTTTTTAGGCTTATTGTTTTTGAAAACTACCATTGAGCCGGTAGCTAAAGTTCCAGAAATATTTGAAATGTCATAGCCCTCAATTCTAATATTTTTTCCAGCATAAATTTTTAAAAAAATCTTTAAGGCCTTAATTAATTTTTGATATTGTTTTTTCTTTTTAATAATGCAGGGAGCAATGCACAAGTCTAATTGATAATAAAGGCAAGGTTTTTTAGGAAGTGCTTTACAGGTTCGATAGGGGAGAATTTTTCTAATTTCTCTTAAAAACTTTTTTAATTCAGAGCCTTTAGTATAGGGTCCAAAATATTCGGCATTTTTTTGATGGCTTAAATAAACTCTGGGATAATCTTCTTTGCTGACAGAAACTCCAATATAAGATTTGTCATCTCTCCATTGAATATTATATTTTGGCTTAATCTTTTTTATTAATTCTAATTCTAAAAGCAAAGCTTCTTTTTCTGATTGAGTTGTAAAAAATTCGATTTCTTTTATTTCAGGAACAAAATTCCAAAACCAAGACTTATTTTTTTGAAAATGAGATTTTACTCTTTTTTGGAGATTTTTTGCTTTGCCAATATATAGAACATTTTCTTTATTATCTTTAAAAAGATAAACTCCTGGTGATTGGGGAAGGGCAGTGACTTGTTTTTTAATAGTGCTGTTTTTCATTTTGTTTACAAATTTTTAATCCTCAATTTTATTTTGTATCGCGTATTCCGTATAGCGTATAGTGTATAAGGCAATTATTATCTTAGGTTTTGTTTTATACGCAATACAGGATACCAAATACGAGATACGGATCTCCTTTTTGACTTTTGACTTACATTACCACCTTTTTCTTGGCTTTTCAATTCTTCAAAATTAGGTTATAATAATAATTTGTATGGATTTTATTGAGCTAAAAAAAGTTAAGGTTCATAACCTTAAAAATATTGATTTGAAAATTCCTAAAAACAAATTAGTTGCAATTTGTGGCATTTCTGGTTCAGGCAAATCCTCTTTGGCTTTTGACACTATTTATGCAGAAGGGCAGAGAAGATATCTAGAAAGTTTGTCTTCTTATGCGCGCCAATTTTTAGGTGGTTTGAAAAAACCAGACATTGAATCAATCAATGGTCTTTCTCCCACGGTGGCAGTAAATCAAAAAACAATTTCTATGAATCCGCGCTCTATTGTTGGAACGATTACCGAAATCTATGACTATCTACGATTACTCTTTACATATATAGGAAAACCTTACTGTCCTCAATGTGGTCGTTTAGTTACATCTCAAACTCCTCATCAAATAGCCCATCAGCTTTATAATTTAGGTTTTAACGGTTGGGTTTCTATTTTTTCTTCAGTTGTTAGTGGTAAAAAAGGAGAACATAAGGGAGTTATAGAAGAGATTGTCAGAGAAGGTTGGCCCCAGTTGAAAATTGATGATATTTTGTATTCTGCTCAAGAGGCCAAAGAAAAAGATTTAGATAGAAATAAAGCCCACAATATAGAAGTTTTGATGGACCGTTTTTCATTTAAAGAAGTAGGAGATATAGACAAAAAGGGCAAAACAAAGCAGGAAAAAAGAGCTTTAAAAAAAAGAAAGAAAAAATTGGAAAAATATCTCAAAGAAGAGAAAGAGAGAATTTTAGATTCTGTTAAAAAAGGGCTAGAGATTGGGAGAGGGCGGATTAATGTGGTTTATAAGAAAGAGGGTAAGATTAAAGAGGAAGTGTTTTCTGAACTTTTAAGTTGTCCAAAATGTGGAATTTCTATTCCTAAAATCGCCCCAAGAATATTTTCTTTTAATAGCCCTTACGGCGCTTGCAAAAATTGCCAAGGACTAGGAAAGCAATTAAAGGTTAATGAAGATTTAATCTTAAACCCAGACTTAACTTTAGCCGAAGGAGCGATTCTTCCTTGGTTTTCCTTAAGCCGTTTTTCTTTGCGAGGATTAAGAGTACCCAGCCAAAAATATCAATTAGAAAGACTAGCAGATAAGTATAATTTTTCTTTGAATACGCCTTTTGGCGAGTTGCCAAAAAAAATTCAAGATATTGTGCTCTATGGTAATGAAGATTATAAGGGAGTGATTATTAGAATGGAAAAACTTTATCACGAAACTGATTCTAATTATATTAGAAAAGAACTTTCTAAATATATGATTGAAGAGGAATGTCCTGAATGCAAAGGAGCCAGATTAAGAAAAGAAGCCTTATCTGTAAAAATCAAGGGCAAAAACATTTTTGAGATTTGTTCTATGCCAGCAAAAGAAGTCTTGCTTTTTTTAAAAAGTTTTAACCAAAACCTTCAAAAACAGGATAAAAAAATAGCTGAACCCCTTATAGGGGAAATTATCAGGCGTTTAATTTTTTTAATTGATGTTGGTCTTGGCTACATTACTTTAGCTAGAGAAGCTTCTACTTTATCAGTTGGCGAAAATCAAAGAATTCGCTTAGCTTGCCAGTTAGGTTCCGGTCTTTCAGGCGTTGTTTATGTTTTAGATGAACCCACTATCGGACTTCATCAAAGGGATATTTATCGTTTAGTGGGCGCTTTAAAAAAATTGGTAGAAAAAGACAATACAGTTATTGTAGTAGAACACGACCAAAGAGTTTTAAAAGAAGCTGACTGGCTAATTGAAATTGGGCCTATGGCTGGAAATAAGGGAGGGAAAGTTGTCTTTGAAGGTCCTTTCAAAAAATTTTTAAAAGCAAAAACTTTGACAGCTAAATATCTGAGAGGAGATTTGAGAGTAGAAACTAAATGGGAGAGAAGGCCAGTTCTTAAAAAAGCAGATTGGTTGGAAGTCAAAAAAGCTGAACAGTTTAATTTAAAAAAAGTAGATTTTAAGATGCCTTTAGAAAAATTTGTTTCTGTGGCTGGGGTTTCTGGTTCTGGGAAAAGCACTTTAGTTATTGAGACTTTGTCTAAAGCCCTTTTAAAAGAATTAAACCATAAAAAAAGAATTAATCCCGGAAAATACCAAGAAATTAAAGGAATAGAAAAACTGGATAAAATTATTTTAATTGACCAGAGCCCGATTGGTCGAACACCTCGTTCTAATCCAGCTACTTATACTGGAATTTTTACTCCTATTAGACAGATTTTTGCCCAAAGTTATCAGTCCCGTTTGCGGGGTTATAATCTTTCTTATTTTAGTTTTAACACTAAAGCCGGGCGTTGTCCGGCTTGTCAAGGCGAGGGTTATAAAAAAGTAGAAATGTATTTTTTGCCCGATGTCTATGTTGAGTGCGAAGTTTGCAATGGTAGCCGCTATACTCCCGAAGTTTTAAAGGTTGAATATAAGGATAAAAATATCGCTCAAGTTTTAGATATGAGCGTTAGAGAAGCAAAAAAGTTTTTTAAAGATATTCCAATTATTAAAGAAAAACTTCAAGTTTTAGAAGATATTGGTTTAAATTATATTAAGTTGGGGCAAAGTTCCACCACTCTTTCCGGAGGAGAGGCTCAAAGGATAAAATTGGCTAATGAATTAAATAGGAGAGATACTGGTAAAACTCTTTATGTATTAGATGAGCCAACGGTTGGTCTCCATTTTGAAGATATTAAAAAACTTTTAGAAGTTTTAAGACGATTAAATAGAAAAGGCAATACCATTTTAGTAATTGAACATAATCCTGATGTTTTAAAGGAAACTGATTGGGTTGTTGAACTAGGGCCGGAGGGCGGTTATGAAGGCGGAAAAATAGTTTTTCAAGGAGAACCATCAAAGCTTAAAAAAGCTAAAACATGGACAGCTAAATTTTTGTCTTAAGCCTTGATAGGTGATATAATTAAACTACCTTAAAAATTATATATAATAAGTTTAATTTCAAGGTTCTACCAAAGGTAGGTTCTTCTAATTAAACTACCTTAAAAATTATATAT
>CAZWYU010000028.1:0-5547 GCA_964638595.1 uncultured Candidatus Saccharibacteria bacterium | reverse complement strand
TCACTTTCACCTTTTTTGCTTTTTGGCGAAATTGTTTTTTAAGTTCCTTATTGGCAGAAACTCCACCTCCAATTATTATATTTTTGAGTCTAAAATCTTTAGTAGCTTTTAAAGTTTTTTTCAGTAAAACATCAATAATTGCCTGTTGAGCTTCTTTTGCCACAAGAGCTTTATAAATTTTGTTATGATGTTTTCTCTTCTTAAAATCATATAAAACGGCGGTTTTTAAGCCAGAAAAACTGAAATCATAATCTTTGCTATGAAACATTGGCCTTGGAAGTTCAATTTCGAATTTTGAGCTTTGAATTTTAAATTTGTTTAGAGTTTGAAATTTAGGATTTAGAATTTTTGTTGCAGCAGTAGCAATGGCTGGTCCGCCCGGATAGCCAAGTTCAAGAATTCTGGCAATTTTATCAAAAGCTTCACCAGCCGCATCGTCTCTAGTCTCTCCAATAATTTTATATTTATTTATCTCTTTTACTAAGATTAATTGAGTATGTCCCCCGGAAACTATTAAGGCCATTGCCGGCAAAAATTTTTTTATCTCTTTTATTTTTAAAGATTCTTTTTTTAAAAAGCCGGAAAAAAGGTGGCCTTCTATATGATTTATTCCAATTAAAGGTATTTGCCAAGCCCAAGATAAAGCTTTGGCAAAATTAATTCCTGCCCAAAGGCAGGGTTCTAAACCCGGTCCTTTAGTTACGGCAATAATATCAATATCTGGTTTCTTATATCTTTTGAGAAAATCTAATAATTGTGTTTTCAGTATGTTCTCTCTCTCTAGCGTTTTTTCTATTTTTTTGATTTGAGAATTGGATAATTGGCATTTGTTTGAAAATTGGTCATTGGGAATTGATAATTTATCTAGTGTTTTTTCAAGAACGGGAACTAAATTTTTTTGGTGTTCTCTTCTAGCCATCATTGGATATACTCCTCCATATTTTTTATGAATTTCTATTTGAGAAGACAAGACATTAGAAAGTAAATTAAAAATTGCCGATTGGCATTCGGCTACGGCAATTGATGTGTCATCGCAAGAAGTTTCAATAGCTAGTATTTTCATAAATTCACCGGGGACAGTCCCCCAAAAAAGAAGAGTAAAAATCGGCTGAAAACCCTTGATATTACTGGATTATTATACCATAAAAAACAAGATGGTACAAATTTGATTCAAAAAACTGTTATCTTAAAAAACCAAGTATTGTTTGCGTTCTCCCAGAGACAATATAAACAGTCTTACTTTACAGAACCTTGAAACAGTGGAGAGATCTTTGCTCAATAACCTTAACTTTAAGATAACAGTCTGCTTGCTTTTTTACAACTTTCACTATATACTATGGCTAATTAATGGCGCCATCGTCTAACGGTTAGGACTCTAGATTTTCAATCTAGCAATCGGGGTTCGATTCCCCGTGGCGCTGCAATCAAAACTATGGATGATAAGTATTATCTCAATGTTGCTTATGCCTCTGATTTAAAGAACAAGAAAGAGAGGTGGCTTTATAGATTTTTCGAAATATTACCCGGTTTGATAAGTTGGAGTACTCTTCTTTTGGCATTGTTACTGTCTTATTTTGCTCCTTTATTTATTTCTTTTTTTACTTTAATCTTTGTGGCTTATTGGTTTTTTAGAGCGGCTTATTTTTCTTTTTATATCAGGGCGGGTTATAGAAGAATGCGGGAGTGCGAAAATACTAATTGGTTAAAAAAATTAGACAGCTTAAATTTAAATTCAGATAATGTTTTAGGTATAAAAGATTGGAAAGAGCTTTATCAAATAGTGGTTTTGCCTATGTACAATGAACCCTATAAATTAGTTAGAGATTCCATACAGGGTTTAGCAGATAGCAGATACCCTAATAATAAACTTATTGTTGTTTTAACCCAAGAGGAAAAAGGAGGAGAAGAAAGCTTTAGAACTGGAGAAAAAATAAAAAAGGAATTTTCAAAAAAGTTTTTTAAGTTAATAGTTACTCAACATCCATACGGTTTACCCGGAGAGATAATGGGAAAGGCCTCTAACGAAGTTTGGGCCTGCAAAAAAGTTAAAGATTTTATTGACCAAGAAAAAATTGATTACAAAAAAGTTATTTTTTCCTCTTTTGATATAGACACAGTGTCTAACCAAGGTTATTTTGGCTGTTTGAGCTATCATTATTTAACCACTAAAAAACCTTTAAGAACAAGTTATCAACCCGTTGCTTTATTTTTAAATAATGTTTGGCAGGCGCCGGCCTTGTCTAGACTCTTTTCTTTTTCTACTAGTTTTTGGCATATTACTAATCAAGAGAGACAAGAAAAACTCATTACTTTTTCTTCTCACTCTATGCCCTTTAATGCTTTAGTGGATATCGGTTTTAAAAGACCCGATATTGTTTCTGACGATTCTCATATTTTTTGGCACTGTCTTCTTTTTTATGACGGCGACTATAGGGTGGAGCCACTTCTATGTCCGGTTTCTATGGATACTAATATTGACAAGACATTTTTTAAAACTTTAAAAAATGTTTATAAACAGCAAAAAAGATGGGCTTATGGAGCATCGGAAATTGCTTATTTTCTTTTTGGTTTTTTGAAAAACAAAAAAATTTCTTTGAAGAGAAAATTTGCCTTAAGTTTTGAGGTTATAGAAGGTCACTGGAATTGGGCTTGTGCCCCGATTCTTTTAGCTGTTTTGGGTTGGCTCCCAAGCCTTTTAGGAGGTCATGAATTTAATCAAACTCTTCTTTCATATAATCTTCCTCGTTTTACCGGAAAATTTTTAACAATAGCAATGATTGGTCTTTTCAGTTATATGTATTATACCTTTTATTTATTGCCACCCAAGAAAGGAAAAAACAAATGGTGGGCTCTGTTTGCTTCTTTGCAATGGATATTTTTTCCAATAACAATGATGTTTTTTGTTTCTCTGCCTGCTCTAGACGCACAAACAAGATTGCTTTTAGGCAAGTATATGGGTTTTTGGCCAACTCCAAAATATCGCTAATTTATTCCAGGTGAATCTTTTGTTGAAATTTCTGTACCCGTTTTTTCAAAATCGGGTTTTTTTTCAACTCTATATCGCCCTGAAGTATTTCTTTAGCTGTTTCCCTAGCTATTTCAACTAAAGAGAGATTGTCTAAAGCGCTCATAGCAACGTCAGGCAGTCCCCATTGTTTTGTGCCTAAAAATTGTCCCGGTCCTCTAATTTTTAAATCTTTTTCCGCCAATTCCAAGCCATTTTGGATTTTAACTAGAGCCTTAAGTCTTGAGCTGGCTTTTTTGGAAAAAAGGAGACAATAAGATTTATTGCCCTTTCTACCTATTCGTCCTCGGAATTGGTGTAACTGGGCTAATCCAAATCTATCAGCGTCTTCTATGAGCATTACAGTTGCCTTGGGAATATCAATACCCACTTCAACAACAGAAGTAGAAACCAAGATATCAATTTTTCCTTTTTGAAAATTTTTCATTATTTGATTTTTTTCGGTAGCTGGTACCTTGCTATGGAGTATAGCTATTCTAAATTGAGGAAAAATCTTTTTAGATAAGTTTTCAAATTCTTGTTTCACGGTTTTAACTTCAGACCAACTATTATTTTCATTTTCCTCTTTTTTTTCTATTCTCGGGCAGATAACAAAGGCCTGATTGCCTTTTTTGATTTCTTTTTTGATTATTTGGTAAGCTTTTTCTCTTTCAGTCTCTAATATCAGCCTTGTTTCTACTTTTCTTTTCCCTTTGGGCATTTCATCAATCAAAGATAGGTCTAAATCTCCATAAATTGTTAAAGCTAAACTACGGGGAATAGGAGTGGCGGTCATAGAAAGAAGGTGTGGAATAATGTCTTTTTCTTTTTGACATAATTTAGCCCTTTGTTTAACTCCAAAACGGTGCTGTTCGTCTAAAACAACAAAAGCCAAATTACCAAATTTTACTTTGTCCTGAATTAAAGAATGGGTGCCGATTAAAATGTCAATTTTGCCATTTAAAGTTTTTTCTAAAAGTTTTTTTCTAGAAATTTCTATATTTTGTCTTTTTAATTTCTTAGAAACTATTTTATCTGTTTTAGACGTTAAAAGCCCGATCTCTATTTTAGCGTTTTTAAAAAAAATAGCTAAAGTTTGAAAATGCTGTTTAGAAAGTATTTCAGTTGGTGCCATAAATGCTACCTGATAACCATTTTTAATTACATTTAAGGCCGCTAGGCTAGCTACTACTGTTTTACCGGAGCCGACATCTCCTTGGAGCAATCTATTCATTGGTTTTTGTTTTTCTAAGTCTTTTAAAATTTGCCAGCTTGTCTTTTTTTGTGCTTTAGTTAGTTTAAACGGTAAGTCAGCGACAAAATCTTTAGTTTTGTCTAAGTTAAAAGGAATAGACGGAGCTTTAAATTCGGAATTCTCGGCTTTTTTTCTTAAAACAAAAAGCTCCAATAAAAATAGTTCCTCAAAAGCAAAACGCCTTTTTGCCTGTTCTGCCATTTTTTTGGTTTTAGGGAAGTGAATCTGATAAAGGGCTTCTTTCAAGAGCAGAAGTTTTTGCTCTTTAATAATTTTTTCAGGCAGAGTTTCTGGAATTCTATCTTTTGTTTTTTCAAGCAAGGGTTTAATTATATATCTTATCCAGCGTGAGCTAATACCTCTTGTTTCAATATAGATAGGCACCAATCTTGCTGTATGCTTTAGGTTTTCAAGTTCCGGGCTTGATATTTTTTCATAAGCCGGATTTGAAAGATATGCCCCTTCTTTTGATATAGAAATTCTTCCAGCCAAACAAACTTTATCATTGATTTTTAGAGTCTTAACAAGATATGGCTGGTTAAACCAAGTGACGGAAATTATTCCGGATTTATCTTTAATGACAGCTTTAGTTATTGTTAGATGTCTTTTAAAAGTAGTTTGATTTTCTATTTTTTCAATATTTCCTTTAATACAAGCGATTTCATTAATTTTTAAGTCGGCTATCTTTTTAATCTCTGAAAAATCGATATAACGGCTTGGGAAATGAAAAAGGAGATCTCCTATTGTTTGGATACCTATTTTTTTTAAACGTTTGACATAGACTGGTCCGATTTTGGGTATGTCTGACGTGGGAGTAGAAAGACGCATTATTTTAATTATCAATTTTCAATTAAAGTATATTTTTTTGATAATTGAGTTATTAACGATTGATTGATAATTGGTGATTGAAAATTTATTGCTGTGTCCCCGAGAGGAGTCGAACCTCTAACCTTCTGGTCCGCAACCAGATGTTCTATCCATTGAACTACGGGGACTTTTTTGTAAATGTAGCACGAAACCTTAATATTTTCAATTCCCATAACCCAAAACATTTGAAAAGATATCAAAAATAAGCTATTGTATAAATTAGAAATAGGAATGGAGAGGTGGCTGAGTGGTCTAAAGCGACACACTGCTAATGTGTTGGGAGAAATCCCTCGTGGGTTCGAATCCCACCCTCTCCGCTTTTCTCCGCTTTCTTTTGCTTTCCTCTGCTCTTCTTTGGGGTGGGGTGCTCCGAATTGGCTAAGGAACCAGTCTTGAAAACTGGCGCCTGCTTGCAGGCTTG
>CAZWYU010000027.1:0-11818 GCA_964638595.1 uncultured Candidatus Saccharibacteria bacterium | reverse complement strand
TCACAATTGTATTTCTTTTCATTTTTGTTAAGATGATAAGCAATGAACAACAAAAGAGGAAAATTTATTGTTTTTGAAGGGTTAGATGGGTCAGGCAAGAGCACTCAAACCAAACTTTTGTCTCAATATTTACAAGAAAAAGGATATAGGGTCTATAAAATTGATTTTCCTCAATATGGCACTAAATCTGCTGGATTAGTTGAAGAATATTTAAATGGAAAATACGGTACAGCCAAGGAGGTAGGAGCTAAGCCAGCTTCTATTTTTTATGCCTGTGACAGATACGATGCTTCTTTTAAGTTGAGAGAATTGCTTGAGAAGGGATTCTTAGTAATTAGCGACCGTTATGTTGCTTCTAACATCGGCCATCAAGGAGGAAAGATAGAGAATGAAAAAGAAAGAATGGAATATTTCAAATGGCTTTATAATTTAGAATATAATATTTTCAAAATTCCTAAACCTGATATAACCTTTATTCTTAAAACAAGCCCCGAGCTTTCCTTGGAACTTTCTGGAAACATAGAAGACAAGATAAAAGCTAAAAAGAAACAATTGTATCTACTTAATCAAAAACAAGATATGCATGAAAAAGATTTAGAACATCAAAAAAATGCCCTTCTTTCTTATTTACAAATTGCAAGAGAGTATCCAGAAGAATATATAGTGATTGATTGTATGGATAATGGAGAGCTTTTGCCAGCGGAAAGAGTTCACGATATGATTATAAAAAACCTGGAAAAATCGTAGATTTTTTCGGAATATTTAATTCTATAAAGCTAAAAACAAATTTTAGAACAAATTTGTGCCATGCCTCTTTTTATGGTATAATAATGTAGTAAAATCAAGGGTTTCCAGCCGATTTTTCACTCCCTTTTTTGGGGGACTGTCCCCCTGTTGGTTGGAAGAAGCTGTGGATTATTCTACGGTTTTTTAGTTGAAATAGAGTAAAAAATAAGGTAAAATTAAAGCAATGAAGAACCTTACAGAGATTAATAAACAAGCAAAAAAAGAGA
Source organism: uncultured Candidatus Saccharibacteria bacterium (assembly GCA_964638595.1). Taxonomy (GTDB): domain Bacteria; phylum Patescibacteriota; class Minisyncoccia; order Minisyncoccales; family PEYH01; genus CAZWQR01. The sequence continues at coordinate 10,805 of CAZWYU010000027.1, read as the reverse complement.
TAGAAATAGCTAAAACGATTCAGGACTTAAAAGATATTAGCAAAAAATATTTGGGCAAAAAAAGTAGAATTGCTCAGATTTTATCTTTATTAACAGACTTACCCTTAAGAGAAAGGATAGAAAAAGGAAAGGAAATAAATAGGTTTAAACGAGAAATTTTAGCTTTAATTCAAGTTAAAGAAAATAGTTTTGAGAAAATTAAAACAGAAAAGCAAGCGATAGACGTCACTGCTCCGGGAAAATCCTTAAAAATAGGACATTTTCATCCCTTAACAATAGTAAGAAAAGAGGCGGAAGATATTTTCCAAAAAATTGGTTTTGAAATAGCTCAAGGGCCGGAGGTAGAGGATGAAAAGCACAATTTTGATTTTTTAAATATTCCAAAAGACCATCCTGCCAGAGATATGTGGGATACCTTTTGGCTTAAAGAATCAGGAAGTTCTAAGTTTAAGGTTCAAGGTTCAAGATTGCGCGATAAAAATCAGCGATTTTTATTGCGGACACATACTAGTCCGGTGCAGATTAGATATATGGAAAAGCATAATCCTCCCTTAAGAATTATTGCTCCCGGCCGATGTTTTCGTTATGAAGCTACAGATGCTTCTCATGAAATTAATTTTTATCATATTGAGGGACTTATGATAGACAATAAAATTAATGCGGCTCATTTTAAAGCAATAATGAAAAAGTTTTTTGAGACATTTTTTCAAAGAGAAGTTAAACTAAGAATCAGACCAAGTTTTTTTCCTTTTACTGAACCTAGTTTTGAAATTGATATTGAATGTTTAGTTTGTCAAGGTAAGGGTTGCAGTACTTGTTCCCAAAGAGGCTGGATAGAAATGGCCGGAGCCGGGATGGTTCATCCTAATGTTTTTAAAGCTGTTAAGCTCAATCCTAAAAATTGGCAGGGCTTTGCTTTTGGTCTAGGCCTAGACCGTTTGACTATGATGAAATATAAGATTGACGATATTAGGTTGTTTTATTCAAGTGATTTAAGATTTTTAGAGCAATTTTGAAGATTTTTTCCAAATTTATTAATTCAGCAACAAAATTTTATTACATCGGCTATTCAAATCTCCAGCGAGATTTGCTATCTGCGCTCTTAAGTATATTTGCCCTCGCCTTCAGCTTGCAAACAATACCAAATATACCCGTGAGAGCTGTTCTAAAATTTTATTGTCTCGTTTCATTAGCTTATCATTTATTGGTAATTGAAAATTGTTATGAAATTTTCTTATAATTGGTTACAAGATTTTTTTGAAGATAAACTGCCAAAACCGACATCACTGGCAGATCTTTTAACATTGCATTCTTTTGAAGTAGAAACTGTCAAAAAGAGTTTTTCTGATTATATTTTTGATATTGATATTACTCCCAATAGGGCAGACTGTTTGTCTCATCAAGGTATTGCTTTGGAGATTTCTGCCATAACCGGCTTAAGAGTTAGAGAAGAAAAGCTAAATTTAAAAATAAAAAAAGAAAACAGATTAAAAATTGATGATTTTGTCAAAATTAAGGTGGAAAATAAAAAAGATTGTCTAAGATATACCGGTTGTTTGATTCAAGGAGTAAAAATAAAAGAATCTCCCCAGTATATTCAAAAAAGATTAAAGTCTTTGGGACTTGAGCCAATTAATAATATTGTAGATGCTGCCAATTATGCAATGCTTGAAACAGGTCAACCCTTGCATGCTTTTGATTTTGACAAAATAGAAGGAAAAGAAATTATTGTTAGGAGAGCCAAAAAAGGAGAAAAATTAGAGGGTTTAGATGAAAACAGATATCAATTAGATAGCGACATTTTAGTAATTGCCGATTTTCAAAAGCCCTTAGCCATAGCCGGCATCAAAGGTGGAAAAAATTCTTGTATAGACAATAATACAAAAAACATATTTATTGAAGGAGCTAATTTTGATTCTGTTTTAATAAGGAAAGCCTCCCAAAAGCTTAAGTTAAAAACAGACGCTTCTTTACGTTTTGAACACGGTTTATATTCGGAGTTAACAGAGAAAGGGGTGAATTTTTTAGCTCTATTAATCCAAAATGTAGCAGGAGGCAAAATTGTTTCCGGTCGTTTAGGCAATTATTCAAAAAAGAATTCTATTAAAAAGATAAAATTAAATTTTGATAAAATAGAGAATCTTTTAGGCATAAAAATTGAAAAGACTCAAGCCAAATCAATTTTAAAAAGACTTGGTTTTAAATTTAGTAAAAAGGATATTATTATTGTCCCGAATTTTAGAAAAGATGTAACAATAGAAGAAGATTTGATTGAAGAGATAGGTCGGATTTATGGCTATAATAATTTGAAGGAAAGTTTTCCAAAATTAGCGTTAATCCCAGCTAAGAAAAACTATAATATTTTTTGGCAAAATAGAGTAAAAAGTTTTTTTAAGGAAAATGGATTTTTAGAATTATACAATTATTCTTTTATCAGCGAGAAAATAGGGAAAAATTTTGGCGGACCTTTAGTTGAACTAAAAAATCCGTATTCCAAGGAATTTTATTATTTAAGACCAAATCTTTTATTAAATATCTTGTCATCGGCAAAAGAGAATCTAAAAATCTTTAACAGCATAAGAGTCTATGAGATAGGCAGAGTTTTTAGAAATAAGAAAGATGGCATAAACGAAGAGACTAATTTGGCCGGCTTAATTAATGAAGACTTTTATACGCTCAAGGGGCTAATAGACAGTTTATTGGACTCTCTTTCTTTGGCTGAAAGATTTTATGATAATTTTCAAGCTACACCCGATGAAAGCGAAATGCTTTATTGGGATATAAAAAATTCTGCAGAGATTAAATTGAATAACGGAGAAGAAATTGGTTTTATTGGAAAAATTTCCGATATTACACTAAGGCAATTTGATTTGAAGGGTAATTTTTTTGCTTTTGAGATAGATTTTGAAAAGCTCTTGAAGCATGCAGATGAAGAAAATGAATATCAGCCCATTTCTAAATTTCCGTCAGCAATCAGAGATATAGCTATTTTAGTACCAATAGGCACAAAGGTAGCCGAGATATTAAATGTTTTAAACCAAGCTGGAGGCAAGCTCTTAAAAGATGTTGACCTTTTTGATATTTTTGAAGGAGAAAATATTCCAGAGGGCAAAAAAAATCTTGCCTTTCATTTAATATTTCAATCTTCTAAAAAAACTTTAAGCTTTGAAGAGATAGATAACTTATATAAAAAAATTATTAGAGCATTAGAAAAAAAATATTCTTGGCAGATAAGAAATTAATTAATTTTATAAAATGGCTAAACTAAAAAAAAGCGAATACAGCGCAAAAGATATTTTTGTTTTAAAGGGACTTGACCCGGTTCGTAAAAGACCGGGTATGTATATTGGTTCTACTGGAGTTCAGGGATTACATCATTTAGTATGGGAATGCACCGACAATTCATTAGACGAAGCGATGGGTGGCTATGCAGATGAAATAGAAATTAATTTATTGCCCGATAATTATGTTAGCGTTTCTGATAACGGGAGGGGTATACCAGTAGATATTCACAAAGAAACCAAAAAATCAGCTTTAGAAACGGTAATGACAACTCTTCATGCTGGAGCTAAATTTGGTAAAAAAACCTATCAAGTTTCAGGTGGATTGCACGGAGTAGGGGTTTCGGTAGTTTGTGCCTTGTCTTCCGAGCTCAAAGCAGAGGTTTCAAGAGACGGCTATATCTACAGTCAGGAGTTTAGCAAAGGAAAAGCCAAGGGTAATGTTAAAAAAGGTCAAAAATGTTCTAAAAATAAGACGGGTACAAAAATTACCTTTAAGCCAGACAAAGATATATTTGAAACTTTAGTTTTTGATAAGAAGACTATTTTGAACCATTTAAGGAGGCAGGCTCACTTAACTAAAGGCGTCAAAATTATTTTTAAAGATTTAAGAGATAAAGAAAACAAATTTAATTATGTTTTTTATTTTGAAGGTGGTTTAGGTTCTTATATTAAATATCTGTGCGGAGAGAATGAGCCAATCCATGAAAATACTTTTTATATCTCTAAGATGGTTAATGATATATTAGTTGAGGTAGCTTTTCAATATACTCAAGAGAGAGAAACCTACGAAGAAAGTTTTGCTAACAATATTTATACTGCTGAAGGCGGAACCCATATTACCGGTTTTAGAACTGCTCTGACCAGAGCAGTTAATGAATATGCTAAAAATAACGATTATCTTAAAAAAGATGAGGAAGTTTTAAATGGCAAAGATGTAAGAGTTGGTATTAATGCGGCAGTTTCTATTAAGCTCAAAGAACCCCAATTTGAGGGTCAGACTAAAGCTAAATTAGGCAACCCAGAAGCCAAGTCAGCTGTTGAAACAATAACCTATGAAGCCCTAATGGAATTTTTAGAACGTTATTCTTCTGATGCTAGGGCGATTATTCAAAATTCTTTATTGGCTGCTAAAGCCAGAAGAGCGGCTTCGGCAGCCAGAAGAACTGTTTTAAGAAAAGGAATATTAGAGGGGCTTACTCTGCCCGGAAAGTTATCTGATTGTTCTTCTAAAAAACCAGAAGAATCAGAGCTTTTTATTGTTGAGGGCCAGAGCGCCGGAGGCAGTTGCAAGGGAGGCAGAGACCGAAAATTTCAGGCAGTATTACCCTTAAGGGGCAAAATTCTGAATGTTGAGCGAGCTGCTTTAACAAGAATGCTTTCCTCTGATGAAATTAAAGCTCTTGTTATCGCTTTGGGTACGGCTATTGCCCAAGATTTTGATTTATCTAATTTAAGGTATCACCGAATTATCATTGCCACGGACGCAGATTCTGATGGTGCGCATATTAGAACTTTACTTTTAACTCTTTTCTTTAGATATTTTAAACCTATTATTGAAAAGGGCTATCTCTACATTGCTAGGCCGCCTTTATATAAAATACAATTAGGCAGAAGAGTAGAGTATGCTTATAATGAATTAGATAGAAAAGAAATAGTTGAAGATATGAAGAAGGAAAAATTACCAAAGATAAAGATTCAAAGATATAAAGGTTTAGGTGAAATGAATGCCGACCAGCTTTGGGAAACAACTATGAATCCAGAAAATCGAATTTTATTAAGAGTAGCTATAGAAGATGCCAAGGAGGCAGATAAAATGTTTGATACGTTAATGGGCAAAGAAGTTGCTTCTAGAAAAAAGTTTATCCAAGCTCATGCTAAAAGTGCTAAAAATTTAGACATTTAGTTGACAAATAGTTTCTCGGGTCTTAATATAAACTAAGACCCCCCTAAGGGGTTTTTAAAGACTAAAATTATGAAAATTACAGGTTTGTGGCAAAAATTACTGGTTTATTTAAAACAGGTCAAAGTTGAGGGTAAAAAAATTAATTGGCCAACCAGAGAAAAAACAATGAGTTATTCTTTAATTGTTATAATAATAGCAATTGTAGTAGCTGTTTTTTTAGGAGGCCTTGATTTTATTTTTAGTTCAGGCGTTAAATTTTTAATAAGAATATTTTCTTAATATGCCAAAACAAACTATTCCTAAAACTAAGAATTGGTATGTGCTTCACACTTATTCTGGTTATGAAGAATCAGTGGCTAATAATCTTAGGCACAGAGTAGAATCTTTAGGTATGGAAGACAAAATATTTAATGTCTTAGTGCCAAAAGAGAAAAAAATTAAGATAAAGAATGGCAAAAGAAAGACTGTGGAAGAAAAAATATATCCAGGTTATGTTCTAGTAGAGATGATTGTTACAGATGATTCTTGGTATGTAGTCAGAAATACTCCTAATGTTACCGGTTTTGTCGGGGCTGGCACTACGCCGGTACCTGTTTCTAAAAGCGAAATTGATAACATTCTTAAGCGAACCGGGAAAAAGGAGCCGAGTTACAAGATTAATGTTAGGATAGGGGATAGTGTAAAAATTACCGACGGTCCTTTTAAAGATTATGAAGGCAAAATTTCCAAATTAGACCAAGAACAAGGAAAGGTTAATGTTATGATAAATCTTTTTGGTCGAGACACGCCGGTAGAATTAGATTCCTTGCAGATTAAAAAATTGTGATTTTATTTGTAAATTGTAACTCGTAATTGGTAACAAACCCCCTCCTTAATCCTCCCCCTTAGAAAGGGGGAGGAAAAGAATAAATATAGTCCTCCCCCTCTTTGAGGGGGAGGAAAGACCCCCTCTTTTTTTAAAAAAGAGGGGGTATAGGTGGGGGAGGAAGTTAATATTAGAATTTAAATTTTAGTAAAATTATGGCTAAAAAAATTCACTCTAAGGTAAAAATTCAAATCAAAGCAGGGCAAGCCAGCCCAGCTCCGCCAATTGGTCCTTCTTTAGCCGAGCATGGTATAAATATTGGGGAATTCTGCCAAAAATTTAACGATGCTACTAAAGAACAACAAGGATCGGTTATTCCGGTTGAGATTACTGTTTACGAAGACAGGAGTTATGATTTTAAACTAAAACAACCATTGGCTTCAAATTTAATTAAGAAAATGGCTGGAATTGAGAAAGGTTCAGGCCAACCTAATCTAAAAAAAATAGCCAAACTCACAGAAGTCCAGATTGAAGAAATAGCTAAACAAAAATTGGAAGATTTAAACACTGATGAATTAGAAAAGGCAATAAAAATAATTAAGGGGACAGCCCGTTCTATGGGAGTTGAAATAACCAAATAATATTTATGCTTTTGTCAGATAGAGATATAAAGGAATTATTTCAGCAAGGGATAATTAAAATAAATCCAGAACCTGATTGGAATATTCAACTTGGTCCAGCTTCGGTGGATTTTAGATTAGGAGAAGAATTTAGAGCTTTTAATCATAACTCTGTTTCTCATATTGACCCAAAAGACGAAAAAACTTTTCATAATTTGACGAAATTAACCAAAGAGAATTCTTTTGTTTTACAGCCAGGAGAATTTATATTAGGAGCTACTCTTGAAGAAATAGAATTGCCAGGAGATATCGGCGCAAGAATTGAAGGTAGAAGCAGTTGGGGCAGGTTAGGTATAGTTATCCATTCAACAGCTGGCTATATTGACCCCGGTTTTAAAGGAAATTTAACTTTAGAAATTTCTAATATTGGAATGCTTCCAGTTTTATTGTATTCGGGGATGCGTTTTTGCCAAATTGCTTTTGAAAAACTTTCTTCTCCTGCAGAAAGAATTTATTCGCACAAAACAGATGTTAAATATTTTGGAGATAAAGGACCGCAGGAAAGTAAAATCCACAAGGATTTTAGAAGAAAGGATTAATAGTTAAAAATAATTTATAATCTATGGATAGATTATTAAAAACACCTGGGCAGTATAGAATTTTAGGAATTCTTAAAGGTAAAAATGGGGAAAGCCCGCTAGAACTTATAGAATTAGCCGGAAGAACAGCTTATCAGAGCCGAGATAAAATTACCCCAAAGAGTGCTGAAAGGTTTGTGAGAGCGATTATAAGGGCTGGTCACTTGAGCGTGATAGAGCATTCAGCAATGACTGTTGAATTTTCTAATATCTCCAGGGGTTTTACTCACGAATTAGTAAGACATCGTTTAACTTCTGTCACCCAAGAATCTACTCGATATGTTGATAAAAGAGAGATGCAGGTTATTTCTCCTCCTGAAAAGAATGATTATAAAGAAAAAATATCTCTTACTCTTCCAAATGGGCAGGAAATTAAAGTTTCTCTTCCTGAATGGGTAGATTTGAATAGTCAAATATATAAAGGTTTGCGTCAGGATAACTGGAGGCAAGAAGACGCTCGTCAATTTTTACCAATTGGAATTGCAAATCAAATTGTTCTAACAACTAACTTTCGAGAATGGCGCCACATTTTTCAATTAAGATGTGCTCCAGATGCCCATTGGGAAATTAGGTTAATGATGATAGAATTACTTAAAGAGGTTCAGAAAATTATTCCGGTTGTGTTTGAAGATTTAGAGATAAACGAGGAAAACCATTGCATCAACAAACATTGAAAGTTTTAGTAAATAGGAAATTCTTGACAGAGTTTTTTTACCTCTGTTTTTATTTTACTTTTTTCTTTATTTTGAAACAAAGTATCATAAAGTAAATGAGCTATTTTTTGCATTTCTTTTTCTTTCATTCCTCTAGTGGTCGCTGCCGGAGTACCCAATCTTAAGCCAGAAGGATGGAAATAATCACTGTCTCCGGGGACCGTATTTCTATTAGATAGGATAGATACTTCTTCCAGCATATCTTGAGCTTTGGTAGCGTCTATTAGGTTTTTTAAATCCATCAGAATGAGATGATTATCAGTTCCATTAGTTACAAGTTTAAATTTTAGTTGTTTAAGTGATTGAGCTAAAACTTTAGCATTTTTTATTATTTGTTTTTGATATTCTTTAAAAGAAGGTTGAAGCGCTTCTTCAAAAGCTACAAGTTTAGCCGCAATAGTATGGTTATGAGGCCCGCCTTGCATTCCCGGGAAGACAGCTCTGTTTATTTTTTTACTTATTTTTTTGTGAGAAATAATTATTGCTGAACGCGGACCTCTAAGAGTTTTGTGAGTAGTTGAAGTAACTACATCAGCGTAAGGAAAGGGGGAGGGGTGTAATTTAGCTGCTACTAATCCGGCAATATGTGATATATCTGCCATAAGATAAGCCCCGTTCTTATGGGCTATTTGGGCAAATTTTTTAAAGTTTATTTTTCTTGGATAAGCAGTTGCTCCGCAGACAATTATTTTAGCTTTTTCTTTTGAAGCCCTTTTTTCAATTTCTTGGTAGTCCAGTCTTTGGTTATCTTTTGAAACTGTATAATGTGCTATTTTATATAGCAAGGAGCTAGCGTTTACTGTATGGCCATGGCTTAAATGTCCGCCTGAAGCTAATTCCATAGAAAGTATTTTTTCTCCAGGGTTTAAGAGAGCCAGATAAACAGCTAAATTAGCTGGTGTGCCGGATAATGTCTGAACATTGACACTCCATGAGTCGTTTAGATTAAAGAGTTGTTTGACTCTTTTTTGACAGAGTTGTTCTATTTCATCTACAATCTGGTTGCCCGGGTAATAACGTCTATTTATAACACCCTCTGAATATTTATTGCTCAAAACAGAAGCATTAGCTTTCAAAACAGCTTTTGAAGCATAATTTTCAGAAGGAATAAGGTTAATAGAATTTTTTTGTCTTTCTAATTCTTGAGCTATTAGCTGTTGTACTTTGTTATTCATAAATTAAGTTTACCCAAGTCTTTATTGATTGTCAAAAAGTTTAATTCTGCTAAAATAGAGAAATATGGAATATAAACCTACAATCGGATTAGAAATCCATGCAGAGCTTAAGACAAAAACTAAGATGTTTTGTAGTTGCAAAAACGATCCCCTAGAAGAAGAACCTAATATTAATATTTGTCCAGTCTGTATGGCTCACCCGGGGACATTGCCAGTTATAAATGAGAAAGCTGTAAAAATGGTTATCAAAAGCGGTTTGGCTTTAAATTGTAGTATTTCTAAAGACTCTAGATTTGAGAGGAAAAACTATTTTTATCCTGACCTACCTAAAGGTTATCAAATTTCTCAATACGCTTTGCCTTTATGCAAAGATGGTTTTTTGGATATTCCAAGTAAGAGAATAAGAATTGAAAGAATTCATCTAGAAGAAGATACAGCTAAGCTTTTGCATCAAGATGGAGAAACGCTGGTTGATTTTAATAGGGCAGGGGTGCCCTTAATGGAGCTTGTGACTGAAGCAGATTTTGAAAGTGCTGATCAGGTTTATAATTTTGCTAAAAAACTCCAAATTATTCTTCGTTATCTCAATGTTTCTGATGCTGATATGGAAAAGGGGCAAATGAGGTTAGAAGCTAATATTTCTGTTTCTAAGGATAAAAGGTTAGGAACAAAAGTGGAAATCAAAAACTTAAATTCTTTTAAAGTTGTTAAAAAAGCAATTGACTATGAAATTAAAAGACAAACTCAAGTTTTGGAAAGCGGGGAGAAGATTGTTCAAGAAACTAGGGGTTGGGATAAAAAGAAAGAAAAAACATTTAGCCAGAGAAAAAAAGAAGAAGCTCACGATTATCGCTATTTTCCAGAACCTGATTTGCCTCCCCTAAACTTTAACGATTATGAAATTAAAGAAATGAAAAATCAATTGCCAGAACTTCCTGATTATAAAAGAAAAAGATTTTCGAATGAGTATGGCCTTAAGAAGAAAGATATAGAAATTTTTGTAGCTAATAAAGATTTAAGCGAATACTTTGAGCAAGTTATTTCTGAATTCAAAGAATGGGTAGAATCTGGTAGGAAAGAGGAAATAGATTATAAAGAGTTGGCGCAAATAGCCACTAATTATATTTTATCTGATTTGGCTGGGATTATGGGCAATATGTCAGTGGAAGATGAAGGCTTTTTGATTACTCCGGAAAATTTTGCAGAGTTTATCTATCTTATTTACAAAAAAGAAATTACAAGTAAAATTGCTAAAATTATTTTAAAGGAAATGTTTGAAAAGGGAAGTGATCCTTCCGAAATTATTAAATCAAGAGATTTAAGAAAAATTGAGGGAGTAGATAAACTTGAGGGAATTATAGAAGAGATTATAAAAGAGAATCAAAAAGCAGTAGAAGATTTTCATAAAGGAAAAGAAAACGCTTTACAATTTTTGATTGGTCAGGCTATGGTCAAAACCAAGGGTAGGGCTAATCCCAACGAGTTAGAGAAACTATTTACAAAAATGCTAATTTGATGTATAATTTTTAATATATTTTAGCACCTTAAAAATTAATTTAGGGGGTTGGTTATGAAAAACATATTAATGTCAGATTTTGATGGGACGCTTGCAAGAGGCAGTGTGGCTACAAATTGGATAATACAACATCCAATAATTGAAAACATTA
>CAZWYU010000026.1:0-1780 GCA_964638595.1 uncultured Candidatus Saccharibacteria bacterium | reverse complement strand
TTGAGAACTAATTGCATTGATTTGTCTTCCAAAAACAGAGATTTGAATTTCAGGAACCTCGTTATATAATCCTTTTTGTTCTTGAATCTCTTGGCCTCCAACGATTACTCCATTTGCAAAAGTCGCTACCACAATACTCAAAACAAACGTCAATACCAACATTCCTGCCAACAGTTTTTTCATCTCGACCCTCCTTTAGACATTTTGTGCTATCTATGGTTTACCAAACTGCTTATTAAATGTCAATAATTCATATTAGTAAAATAAATATAAATCAAAATAAAGAGAGCTAAAAAGTCCCCGACCTCTTTTTAATCTTTTTTACTCTATATTTTAACCTTTAAAATTTATAGCTATCAAATAAAATTCTCTGCTTCTTTTTCTTACTGCAGACGGACGAAAAACTTTAACAAAAGAGAAAAAAGTTCTAACTTCTTTTATAAATATTTCCGTTCCCTCGCCTTCAAATATTTTACAAACAAAATTTCCACTCGCCTTTAATGATTTTTTAACAATTTTAAAAGAAATATTGGCTAATTCTAAAGAGTTAGCAATATCAATTAAATGAACTCCTGAAGTTTTAGGAGCAACATCAGAAACAATCGCATCAAATTTTTCTTCTGAAGTAACCAAATATGTTCTTATATCTTTTTTAATAAATTGCATATTTTCTTTAAGCTCAATCTTTGGCTCCTCTAAATCAACTCCGATTACTCTTCCTCTATTGCCTACCTTTTGACTCAAATAAAGCATCCATGAGCCGGGAGCACATCCTAAATCTAAAACAGAATTGCCAAATTTAATAAACTGATATTTTTCATCAATCTCCTTCAACTTATATACCGAACGAGCAGGGTAATTTTCTTCTTTGGCTTTTCTAAAATAAAAATCTTGTCTTGTATTTTTTTTCTTCATCAATATATATAATTCAATATAATTCGTTCTACTAAAAAATTATAGAAAAATTTTTTCATTTAAAAAGATTTTTCCTTTCTTAACACAAAAATTAGAACCGACGCTGTTCTCTGTTGTTTTTTAAACCAATAAATCAAAAGCTGAAAGCTATTACTTTTTTTTTCTTTTCTTTGCTTTGGCTTCAAGCATAAGCCGTTTTGCTTCTAACCGCTTTTTGGTTTTATGAGAACGAGTTTTCCTAATTTTTCCAACTCCTGTACTTCTTTTTGCCATATGTCTGTATTAATTATAAATTTATCAAAAATAGCGAGGGCTGCTCAAACATATTTAGCTTTTTCTTACTATTTTGATATTTAGTATGTTTTATTCTACCAAAAAAGTCGCAAAAAAGCGACTTTTTGTACACGCTTAGGACCTGTATTTATTCCGGATAAGCATAGGGCTCATTTTCATCATCCCCCTTTTCAACTCCAATCTCTTTTTTTATTTCTTCAAACTCATTCTCTATTTCTGCTAACCTGCCTTTGCTGTTCTTTATAAGCGTAGCCGCTTTCTTTACTTTTTCCAATCCTTTTTCAACGTCAATATCTTCCTGTTTCTCAAACCAATCAACTATTTCGGAGAGCTCCCTTAAGCTCTGGCTAAGGTCTGTTTTTTTTATTTCTTTTTCTGCCATATTTTTATTTATTGTTTATGTCCTTGACCTTTGATTTAATAGTTCCGTCAGAAAGCTGAACATCTATTTGGTCTTCTATTTTAAGCCCCCTCACGCTTTTAACAAGTATTCCTTCTCGCCTAATAATACTATAACCTAAATTGAGTTGTCTTTCAGGATTATTAGAGCGAAGAATATTCTCTATATTTA
>CAZWYU010000025.1:0-8852 GCA_964638595.1 uncultured Candidatus Saccharibacteria bacterium | reverse complement strand
ATATCTGCACTTAAAGTATCAGTGGAAGCACCTCCTGCAATAAGTCCGCCGGTAGCTCTTATTAACTGTGTTACTCTTTGAATTTCTTCAGTTACCACTTCACTAGTGTCTAGGTTATAATAGACATTAGCAGCTAAAAGAACTCCAGCCGCGACTATCATAGAAACAGCAATAAAGCCCAAGGAAAGAAGTCTTGTTCCTTTGGCTAATTTTAATTTTGGTTTTATAATTTTTTGAATTAATTTTTTCATAATTCTTTTACCCCCACACTAATCAGAGCTCAAGACTTAATCTTATTCTCCTTTTCAAACCGCCCAATGCTCTACCAAACAGCTTCAGATTGTTTTCTCTCCTTCTCGCGTCTTGTTCTGATTTATAGGCTTCATAATAAATGAGCTCCAATGGTCTTCTAAACTTTGTTGAAACGCTTTTCCCTGAATTATGTTCTTGTATTCTTCGCCTTAAATCGTTTGTAGATCCAATATACAACCTATTATCCCTTTTACTACGAAGAATATAGACGTAGAACATAATTTAAAGCTCTAATTAGTGTGGGGGTGAAATTTATCTTCGACCTTTAATTTATTTTTTTTGTTATCGCGACCTTTAATTTTTTTACAATTGACTATTAAATATTTTTTTTTCGACCTTTGTTAATTTTTATCTCTTAATTCGTGATTCTTGATTCTTGATTCTTGATTCTTTCTGTGTTCCGTGTTCCGAATTAGACTTGACAAGCATCTCCCATTTGCTATACTAATAATCAGTAACGCTACCCCGAGGTAAAACTCGGGGGTTATTTTTTTTAAAACCTTAAATTCATTCCTATTTCTTCTTTAAAATTATCTAAATATAAATGCCAGCAATACTTTAATTCCCAAGCCATATTTTCCTCAAATGCCCAAAAAAGCATATTCTTCCTTTTTTCCTTAACTATATAATTTTTTAATTCTAAGAAGTCACTGTCTCCGCTTAAAATTACTACCGTATCTAAATTATCAATTGTCCGCACTACATCTAAAACAATCTCTACATCCATATTACCTTTTTTAATCACCTGACCGCCTAAAGGAATATATTTTAAATCCTTGCTTTTTATTTCAACAGTTGACTCTATCTTTTCTAAAAACTTTTGAGTGCCACGATAAGAACTATCGTTTTTAGCCGGGATAACCAGATAATAATTTATAAATTGCAAATTACAATATTGGCTAATAAAATCATTCAATTTTTTAAAATCTATTCTCCAACCATACTTTTGATAAGAATGGTAAAGGTTAGCATTATCACAAAAAACGCCTATTTTTCTCCCTTTCATTCCTTCTAAAATTTGTAAATGTTTTGGATTCATAAAATGTTTTTTGCTCGAGCTTGTGCTCCCCCTCCTTACTCCTCCCCCTCAAAGAGGGGGAGAATTATATGTATTCTTTTCCTCCCCCTTTCTAAGGGGGAGAATTAAGGTGGGGGTTTGTGCTTAGTCCGACTAAGCACAACGCGTTGATTTGACCCTTAGTGTTGATAATGCAAAATGCAAAATGCAAATCTCAAAATGAAAATTAAAAATGTAAAATTATTTTCTTCCTTTCATCGTTATCACACCAGCTCCAATAATCTTTGAAATCTCGTCTGCTTCTTTTAACAATTGATTTGATTTTTCTCTTAGATTAGGCATACTTTCTCTGATCAAGATTAGCCAATATTTTGTTTCGTTTGCACTCTTTAAAGCTATTTGGAAAAAACGTAAATAATCTCTTTTAGAACTGCATGCCTTGGCCTCAATAACATTGGCTCCTATGGAGGTGGCAGAACGGATCAACTGGTCAGCTGTCGCCCATAAATTTCTTTCTTTGCGCACTTCTCCACAGAGTTGAATTGTTGCTAATGAAAATTTAATAAGGCGCTTATTAAATTCTGTTTTGAAATTATTATTTTTTATAGTCTTCATTTTGAACTTTGAATTGTTATTTTGAGATTTGGATTTTGAGATTTGGATTTTTAATCGACCTGATCATAAACTAAAAGAAAAACATTAAATATTCTAACTGTATCGCCTACTGGAACTTTAACATCTAACTGCCAATCAGTATCCGGCAGGGTGTAATAATCAGTTATAAAAGCATTGCCTTCTTCCAAAATTCCTAAATTCTGCCCAGGGAAAGTAAAGCTTACAGAAGTTGTAGCCGCGTTCGGTCGGTAAACCCGCCAATCTGAAGTATCAACTGCGACTATGTCATCGGCATAGTTAATAAGAAAAGCATATTTTCTAGTTGTTCCATCTAAAACAGAAGGCGTTGAAGAAGCCAAGCTAGTAGTAATTTCTTTAGTCACCCTTTTATAACTATTAGCGCTTGTCTGCGCGGGCATTGGATAAGAAAAGATAGGAATGCTAGCCCTAAAAATATTTTCTCCAGAACTTCTGACTGTGGCGTCTCCTGAACCAGAAACAAAGCTAGCTCCTCTAATTTCACTCCCTGTAGCGTTAAATAAAGTTGTATTGCTCCCTAATCTTATTTCTCCTGTAACTGAATCAATAACTAAGGTATCAGAAGCAGTTATTGTAGTTTGTGTAGCATTTACTGAAAAGCCCAAAGAATGGCTACCGTCATAATTTAAAACAAGTTGAGATAAAGTGCTGGTAGTAAGAATTATTGGACCAGTTAAATTCATCCCGCCAGAAATACTCAAGGCAGAGTTAGGACTTGAAGTACCAATACCTATAGCTGAACCAGTATTATATAAAAAAGAATCCGCTACCCAATTTGAACCATTATTCCTTAAAGTTTGTCCTGTGCTGCCACTCGGCAAACTTCCAGCCGGTAAAGCTTGCCAAGTGCCAATGCCTGAAGCATCAGAAATAAGAGCATAACCGCTAGTGGCGCCAGTAGTAAGTTTAAAACCCGATGTTATCAGGTTAGTTACATTGGCTGTGCCATATACATCTAAATCATAATCAGGACTACTGGTGCCTATGCCCAATCTATTATTACCGCTGTCCCAAAAAAGACTTGAATCATTAGAAAGGTTGGTACCATTGGTCCAAAAGGCAACGCTTCCGGTAGCTCCGCTACCAGAAACTCCGCCGGCAGCCGGTATCCAAGAAAGAGTTCCGCTACTATTACTCAAAACATATCCAGAGTTGCCATAAGAACTAGGCCAAGTATATGCAAGGTCATTGAAGGTAGTAGTATCCGAAACTCTCAATCCTCCAAACACATCAAGTGTATAGTCGGGTGTGGTTGTCCCAATCCCCAACCTATTGTTTGTGTTATCCCAAAAGAAATTGGTGTTGTCTTCTGTAATAAGTCCTGTTGAGGAAGCAAAAAGAATTGAGCCGGCAGTAAAGGTAGTGGTAGCAAATGTTCCTTTAGTGAGCTGAAGTATTCCTGTGGAGGTTGAAAAATCTTTTCCTGTTCCTCCATATTGTGATGCTATGGCAGTAGCTTCCCATGTGCCTGTGCTAATAGTTCCTAAAGTGGTTATTGTTGTAGAACCTGTGTTTGCTAAGAGAGCCATTGTTCCTAATTCTAGAGTAGTTCTTGCGGTAGAGGCATCTGCGTCATCTAAGATTGTTCTGGCATAGGCAGTTAGGGATGTAGTAGAGTATGTGTCTGAACCTGTTGTATAGAGCATTTGATTGGTTGCTGTGGTAAGTCCTGCTATGGAAGCTAGGCCTGCATCATAGGCTTGGAGTTCTGTGCCTATGGCTTGGTCGCAGATTAAGCCAGTGGAGGTAGAATACTGACAGAGTTCTCCGTGGTTTAGAGTGCCTTCGTTAATAGATAGAGTGTCTCCTGAAAGAGTAAGTAAGGTTCCAGTAGCTACTAAATTAGTATAATCAGAAATATCTATTGGACTTCCCTGCCATATGCCAGAAGAAACTACTCCTAGAGTGGAGGTGCCTATTACATAAAGATTGGTATTGGGTGAAGTTGTGCCAATGCCGACATTGCCGTCATTCCTAACATATAACAAACTAACCCCATTAGAATCTGTTATATTTAATCCTGAACCTGTATTATCACTCGTCAGACCTCGAACTTCTAACCTCGAACCTGGGCTGGTTGTTCCAATACCAACATAATCAGTAGAAGTTGCAGCATACATATATGAACCGTTTATAAACCAATCATTATCAGTTGTTTCCACTTTAGACCAAGACAATGTCCCTGTTCCATTAGTAGTTAAAGCATAACTGCTAGTACCGGCAGTAGATGGCCAAACATAACTTATTCCGTTAAAAATAGTACTGGAAGCAACATAGATATTTGAAACATAAATATTTTTCCAAGTGCTGCTAGCCGAACCTAAACCATATAAATTATTAGAGCCAGGTATTAAGTCGCCAGCCAAAGTACTTGTCCCAACAATGTGCAAAACACTATCAGGACTACTGGTCCCAATTCCAAGATACTTGCTTGTATTGTCCCAAAAGAAATTACTATCACCAGCAATTGTAGTGGTAGCTGTAAAAAAAGAAATTTCTCCAAGACTACCAGAGCCGGCAACACCCGGAGCAGTCAAATCATAAAGCGATCCTGCTTCATCTTTAAAATAAAGTTTATTGTTGGTAGTAACATAAAGCTTTCCATAATCAGTTGTGGTACTTGGTTCACTGCTTTCAGCTAAACTAATAACTCCTCCAATAGTAAGTTTTTCATTAACACCGGTTGTGCCTATTCCGATATTGCTCCCTGATTGATAGAGTATTGAACTACTTAAGGTGTCAGAGTCTGTCCACTTTGTTAAATAACCACCACTGCCAGAGCCATCTATGCTGCTCCCACCGCCACCAATTATCATCATAGAACCTCCTTCTTCCAAATCGCTCAAGCATTTGCCTCCTTTAAGGTCTGTGCAAATATCACCGCTAGCTTGAACTCCGCCCTCTACCTGTAAAGAATATTTAGGTTCTTTTTCTCCTATACCAACATTGCCCTCTGAATCAACATAGATAGCTGATTTATTATTTGTCTCAACTTGAAAAGGAGAATCTTCTCCAGTTTGAGAAAAACTAACAGAACCATTAACCTCTAAATTATTTTCTGGATTATCTATTCCAATGCCAAAATTGCCACTAATTTTAACATTGCCAAGCTCGTTAATGGTGATTCTTTCTCCGCCGGTATAAAGGTCTAAAATAGAAGAATTACCTATACGACCAGAGGTTAAAAATTTAGCCAAGCGATTAGCTGTTCCTCCGGGACTAGTTATTTCACCACCTAAGCCGATACAATTTCCGCTGGTCAAACAAATAGTCCCTGAACTGTCTGGAAGATTATAATTGCGATTAGCGCTTAAGGAGGGTAATGTTAAAGAACCCTTAAAATTGTCTTGAAAAAAAGAAATTTGAGGATTTACCCCTTTCATATTTAAAGGAGCATTAATATCTGTTTCTACATTTATAGTTAAATAAGGTTCCGCTTGAGGCAAAATAAAAGACTTAGTTTCTTCTCCAAAATTAGAAGTTAGGTCTTCACTGGGCGCTTGAACTAATAAATCTTTTGGATAAATAGAAGCTAAAAAATAAGAAATAAATTCTTGGCTTTCAACTCTAAAAATAAAAGATAAAGAAATTATTGCTAGTATAAAAAATAAAATGATTGCCTTAGCAAAAGAAAAAACCCTCCTTTTTGGAGGCAAATTTGGAGGCAAAATAAAATCCTCTTTATTCTTAAAAACAGGAATGAATTCTTCTTTTTCTTCCTCTAAAATCTCTTCATACCTTGGCACAGGAGTTTTAGCCACACCTTGTTTTTTCGTATCTTCGGCAATAGAAAGAATAGACTTGCCTTCTTTAAGTTTATTGTCAATATCAACTAAAATATCTACCACATATTCGGGATAGGCACCGGTCGGCAAAGTGCCTTCAAAGACCTTTCTTTTAGCTGGTGGGATAAGACCCTTTTTTGCATAATATCTTAATCTATTTTTAGCATTGCCATTACCAAAATCAACCCCTCTTTTTTTAGCCCGAGCAATGGTCTCGTTAAGAGTAATAAAACCTTCATTTCTTGGCTTATTCTCAATGTTTCTCGTCACGAGAAAATTTTCCTCCATATTCTATAATAATACAAAAATACAGGCATACCTGTCAACCATAATTATCCACATAATCTAGACTAACATCTAATAGAACATCAAGTTAATTTTAGTTTTCTTTTTGTCTCTTTTTTTTCTCCTCTCTTAATTTTAAATCAATTGTTGAAGAGCTTATTTGCTTTAGTTTTTGTATTGAATCAGCAGAGATTTCTAATTGATTAATCATAATTAATTTTCCTAAATCATTTTTAAGTATCTTTTCTAATTTTTGCCCACAAGGACAACCAGTCAAATTCCATATTTGAATCAATGCTTTTTTAAACTCTTCATCGTACTTTTCCTTCTTGTTTCTGCTTTTGATTAGTTTTAAATAAGATTTATTTTGGATTTTCCTAATAACATAATTTCTATTTAATCCTGTTGTTTTACAATATTCATCTAAAAGCATTGATTTTTCTTCCCTTGTTTTGGAAAAATAATTCCTTTTCTCAATAATTGCTTTAAGATATTGGTTTTTACATTCTTGATTCATTATTTTAACAGTATATACCTGTATTTATAGGCTTTTTCTCCTTGCTTACTTTTTATATCATTTAAACTTACATTTCTATCATTTATGTATTTTAAACATATTGCCGCCACGAGAATAACCTTTTATACATTATAATTATTATTAAAAATCTAGTCAAAAATTATTATCCACACATAAGGATAAAAACTTCTAGATTATAAATGATTTTTTATGGTATAATTTACTAAATGAGATAATTGTAAAAAAATGCCCAATAAAAAAAATCTAATCTTACCATTGCTTATAATCTTTCTAATTTTTATTTCTTTGTCTTCAGCAATAGCACAGAAAGATTACTCTAAAATTGCCAGCTATTTTGAGATAGCAGATTCAGAGATTGAAACTGGCAATCTTATTTCTGCTAAGGAGAACGGTCTCTTTAAAACAAATTCGGCTTACGATTCAGACTTATTTGGAGTAGTTGTTGAAATCCCAGCAATTGTCTTTAACAAACAAACCACTTCTAGCTTTCCAATAGTTTCTTATGGAGAAGCGTATATTAAGATTACTAATAAAAATGGAGAAATAGAAAAAGGTGATTTAATAACCTCATCAGATATTCCAGGAGTCGGTCAAAAAGTTACCCAGTCTGGAACAGTCATTGCAAGAGCTTTAGAAAATTCAAATGACAAAGAAATTATAAAAGCCTTCGTAGAAATTTATTATTATAATAAAGACAAGGGCTTGCTTGGAGAATCAGAAACAAAAAGAATTCTTGGCGCTATAATGGCAGGTCTTGAAAAACCAGAAAATTTTCCAGAACTTTTAAAATACATATTTGCTTTGTTGATAGCTGGAGGCAGTTTTTTGGCTGGTTTTATCTCTTTTGTCAAAGCTTTGAGAAAGGGCACAGAAGCTATTGGAAGAAACCCCTTAGCTAAAAAAGCAATTGTTACAGCTATGATTTTTAACCTCATTGGCATTATTATCATTATCCTAGCTGGACTGGGCATCGCCTTATTTGTTATACTTTATTAATAGCTTCCGCTTTAACCCCCTCCTTAGTCCTCCCCCTTAGAAGAGGAAAGGAAGAAAACCTCCTCCTTAGTCCTCCCTCTTAGAAAGGGGGAGGAAAACAACACCTCCCATCCTCCCCCTCTTTGAGGGGGAGGAGAGAGGAGGGGGAGGAAGAAATAACCCCCCCCCTTAACCCCTCTCTTTTTTAAAAAAAGAAGAGGGAAAGAAAAAGGCGGATCATTGATTTAGAATAAACATATATTCTTAAATTAAAAAAATGTTAGAATATTTATCTTCAAATTACATACCTTTAGCAATGCTAATCTTAATCTTTGTTCTGCTCTTTATTCTAATAATTCTCTTGCTAAACAGAAGAAAAGAATTAACTTTAAGTTTCAAAGTTTCTGAAACCAGCCAAAAAAGAATTAGTGATTTGATTGCGCAAGAAATGAAACCGGCTATTGTTGAAGCAAATCAAAAAATTAGAAACTTTGCAGAAACCATAATAGCTTCCTACCAGGAGCAAACAGAAGAGTTGATGCAAACTCTTAATAAGCAAGGTGATGAACTGTTAAAAAATTTTTTTGAAGAGAACAAAAAAATAAAAAAGAATATTCAAGAATTAAATCAAAAAATAGAAAATGATTTTTTGGAACTCCATAAAAAAATTATAGACAAGCAAAAAGAAATCTATGCTTTGGGAGAAGAAAATCTGTCACAAGAAATTTTAAATATTAGAAAAGAGCACCAAGAAGTCAAAAATATGCTTTTAGAAGAAGCTAAAAAAGATATTCAGATCTCGGGCGACCAATTTATCAAACGGCTCTCCCCCGTCTATCAGGAAGCTGTTAAAGATATTGAACAAAAAATTTCTTTGACTCAAGAAGAAATAAAAGGATACAAAGATAAACGTTTCAAAGAGTTAGATAAAGAAATTTATCAAAAGCTGGGACAAATTGCTAAAGAAACAATTGGCGAAATCCTTGATCTTTCTAGTCATGAAGAACTAATTAAAAAAGCTTTAGAAAAAGCCAAGAAGGAAATACTGTAATCAAATTTAGAATTTTGAATGACCAATTCTCAATCAGGTTTCAATCATCAAATTTTCAATTAAAATATATAAAACCCCCACCTATTTCCTCCCCCTTAAAAAGGGGGAGGAAGGAAGGAAGGAACAAAAACTCTCTCCTTAATCCTCCCCCTTAAAAAAAGGAGGGGGGAGGGAGGAAGGAAGGAAGGAACAAAAACTCTCTCCTTAATCCTCCCCCTTAAAAAAAGGAGGGGG
>CAZWYU010000024.1:0-7715 GCA_964638595.1 uncultured Candidatus Saccharibacteria bacterium | reverse complement strand
GTTTGCCAATCTTTATTTTTTTCAACTTCCTCATCTTGAAAAACAGCGCTGAAATAAGAAGTTACGCTATCTGTTTCATTTTTTAAAAAATCATTTGATTCCTTATGGGCAATAGTTTTAATATATTCACATTCTTTAAATTGAGAAAAATTTCTTAAAATATAGAGAGACTGCCAGGAATCAACTTCAAGTTCCTGAAATTTTTCTTCTTCAAAATTAGCTAAGACTCTCTTACTTTTTAAATCGTGAAACTCTGAAGCAAGACTGGATAAATAATGAGAAAAATCAACACTAGCTACTACTATACTATTTTTTTCAGCTAAATAATTCAACTTCTCGGAGAATTCTTTTACCTCTTGGTAGTTTGCTCTTGAAGAAATTAAGAAAGGAGCAATTTTCGCTTCTGGAAAATGCTTTTGAATGTAAGGAATCAGAGTTGTAATAGCGTGGTCTTCTATTAAGACAGTGGAATCAAAAAAAATATTGCTCTTTAGAGACAAACCATTAATTAAATGCTGATTGACATCTAAATCTTCAAACTTTTCATTTTCTAAATCAGGCCCTATAAAATCTGAACCTGAAAAAAGAGACTTATCAAAATGGTCAGGCCCTAATAAAATAATTGTCTCTGGGCTAGAATACTCTGATAAATAATCAAAAAAATCTTTTATTATAGATTCTGCCAAAAGATGATGACAAACTACTCCCCCGCTGATGTTAATGTTTTTTTCTTGTATCTCGGGTTTTGAAGAACTAAAAAACAAAAAACCAGCTATTATAAAAGTTATTAAAAGAGATGCTATAAAAAAATCTTTCATATTTTTTATCTATTATCTCCACTGCCGTCGATTTTCTTTCTTTTTTCTAGAAGCAATTTTCCTTAGTTTAAAGTCTGCTGTTTAATTTTAAATCCTCGTTTTTTATAGAATTATTATTAGTAACTATTGAAATATACAAACCAAAAAAAATGCCTAGAAGAAAAAAATAATTAAAATAGTTTTAAGCCATTTATTCACAATCATATCCTCCCTTCTATGTAGGCCTTTCTCTTTTTTTCCTCAAACCTCTCAATAGAATATCTTAACATTGTTCTGGGCATTTTTTTGTAGTGTTTTTTTAAAAACTTCTCCTCTATTTTTAAGTCTCTTTTACCTACTTCTCTCAACATCCAGCCTACTGCCTTATGGATTAAATCGTGTTTATCTCTTAAAAGAATTTTAGAAATTTTTAGACAATCTTCAAATTGTTTTATTCTAATAAAAGCAAAACTGGAAACAATAGCAATCCTTTTTTTCCAAAGATTATTAGATTGAGCAAGCTGATATAATATTTTTTTATCTCTATTGATTAAATAATCTCCTAAAATCTTATAAGCAGAACCGTCAACTAAGTCCCAGTTATTAATCGACTCTAAATTTTTTAAATAAAAATCAACTATTTTTTTCTTATTATCTTCTCTTCTATATTTATCAACCAAAATAGCTAAAGCCAAAGAGCGTTTTTCATGGATTTTACTTTTCAAAAGTTTTTTTAAATCAAAAAGAGAAATTTCTCTATGCTCTCTTGCCAAATTCTTTAGGTCAGAAAACACAATGCCCATAAAAACATCTCCTTCTCCATACTCTCCTTTTTTAGTTTTAAAAAAAGAAGCTAATTTTTTTGCTCTTTCCGGATCAGCCAAAGATTCAAGTTTTGTTCTGATGTCTTCCATTATCTGTTATCCCCGTTACCATGGATAACATCCCTTTCTTTTCTAGAAGCAAGCTTTTTTAGATTAAAATCTGCTATTTCATCAAAATTCAAACTCAACTCTGTGGAAAGCTGAGCTAAATACCACAAAACATCTCCTAACTCTTTTTTTAATTCCTCTCTCTTCTCTTCACTCATTTTTCCATCATTATCTCTTATAATCTTTTTAATCTTTTCAGCGACTTCTCCAGATTCACCAACAAGTCCCAGGGTAGGATAAACAAAATTATCCCCTTGATTGGGATAAATAGCTGTTTCTCTAGATTTTTTTTGATATTCGCTAAATTCCATTTTTTTATAATAACACAAAAGAACAGGGCTTTTAAGCCCTGTTCAATTATTTCTCTTCTATGTCCAATAAAGGAACCGGCATTGGGTAATTTAACTTTTTAAGAAGATCTTTGGCCAAGGGGACAACTACGTTTTCTTTTGTTATTATAACTCCATCTGGAATTTCTCCGATAGGAAAGATTAAAGCTGGAGTATAAAGTTCGTCGCTTTTCCCTACTTTGTAATTCATAAATCTCATATAACCAACACTCGGCGTTCCTAATGGTATCTCTTTTGTTTCGCCTGTTTCGTCAATATAGTAACCATATAGTCCTCCTTTTTCTGCCTGTTTTATGGCTTCTTCTTTGTCGGTTATTGCTTTATATAAAGAAGTTTCATATTTTTGGACAAAAAGATTATAAACTGAATTTACTTCCTTCTCTCTTATATTAACAGTAACACTTAAACCATATTCATTTCCTGATTGATTATATACTGTTTTTCCGTCCAAAATTAGAGGATAAGTAACTTGGACATATTCAGAAATTATTTTTTCTTCATCCATAATATGATATTCAGGACCAGAATGCTCAACTATAGGGCTGCCAAAGCCACTTTTATCAATGCCAAAGATATCTAAAAAGTTATTGCTAATTCCTATAATTTCTGCGTCAGAAAGTTTATCTTCCAAAGTAAGCATTTCTCCTCTTTCTAATAAGTAATTTTCAGGTTTTTTGTGAATAGAAATGTTACCATTGTTAAAATCAATATAGAAGTTGTAACCATCATCAGATTCTTGGGCAAAATTTATATTATTAACCTCTAAATCAGAAAACTTATTCAAATCAATTAAGCCTAAATCCAACCTATTAACAAAATTGTTAAGAACAGAACTTTTAGAATCAATAATTCTCTTAAAAACCTTAACCATTGAATTTTCTAAACTAAAATCTTCTCCCTTATAAACATAACGATAAGAATACCTAGGAGGGCGGATAGAATCAATTTCTCCCACTTCCACAGAAATGAGCTCGTCTTGGCCTTCAATATCTAAACCCGACTTAGAAGGTTCTGGCACAATACCTGGTTGCGTATCGGCAGTCCAATCACCCTCTCTAACCAAATTCAACTGCTCCTGGTCTATAGAGAGAGGACCAAAAGCTTCATTTTGTTTTTCTGTAATGTTTTCTTCCAAATTTTCTTCAATAGGAACTGTTATTTTCCCAAGCTGAAGCATTATTGGAAAAAGAATTAAAGCTAAAAGCAAAGCACCAGAAAAGGCATAAGCTAACTTAGGTAAATAATACTTTAAATTATTTTCTTTGCTCATATTTTTTTGTTTTAATTGTTCAATTTTTTGGAATAACTGAATTCTTAGTTTCTCTTTAAATTGCTCATCTGTTTCTGTTTTAGGTCTAGAATCCAGCATGGTTTTAATTATCTTTATTAACTCTGGCTCATATTTTTTTAAAGAAGAATCAATATTATAAATATCAGATAAAATTTCTTTTATAATTTCCATAAATTTAAAGTGTTAATGATAATAAAAAGATAGATAAAATAATTTCTTTTCTAATTTTTTGAAGGCTTCGGCAAAATATTACTCGGCAATTTTGTTCTTTCTTGCCAACTATTTCAGAAATTTCTTTATAATTTAGCTGCTGCCAAATTCTTAAAATAACAATTTCCCTTTGTAGCGGCTCTAATTTAGCCAACTCTTTTTTAACTTTTATCATTAAATCTTTGTTGTCTTCTATTTTGCTTTCTGTTTTAAAATCCCAAAAGTCATTTACAGAAAAACTCCTGTCTTTTTTGCGGTAATAATCAATAACATTATTTCGGGCAATTCTATAAATCCAAGCAGAAAAACTTCCCTTTTCGGTTTTAAATCCTTTAATACCTTCTAGAGCTTTAAGAAAAGTCTCGCTTGTAATATCTTGAGCTATTTGTTTATGCATAGTTTTGTAATAGACAAAACTATAAATCTTCTCAAAATACAATAAATAAAGTTTATCAAATTCTTCTAATCTGCCTTGTTGGCATTTTTGAATAAGCTCTTTTTCTGACATAAATTAAATTTTATCTACTCTCTTTTAATTAATACGTAATAATTTAGAAACGTTACATTATTTTAAAATAAAACGAGGGGTTTTAACACCCCTCAAGAAGAGCTTTCTCTCATTTCTTCCAATACTTTCATAGGATCACAACCTCTTCTTTGGCTATAATCTCTGCCAAGGCCCAGAGCAGTAAAACCCCATCTACTTGAGAATCCACCATTCACCTCCCTTAAAAGAACTAAATAAGCCAGCCCTTATTTTTAAGAATAAATACAATAGAAATAACTTTATGGCTTTTTGGTTGTATATTTAACTATTGTAGTAAATTAGAAAAAATTACAAATAAAAAGGGCGCTATCAAGCGCCCGGAAATCTCACATCAATCAGCTCACAATTTGCTACTCCTAAATCCTTTATACCCAAGAATTCAGCTGCTGCTTTCGAAACATCAAAGTTACGGCCGGCTACAAAAGGACCTCTGTCCTTTACAGTAAGCCATAGACTTTTATTTTCAAAGGCAAGCAAGATTTTGGTGCCAAAAGGCAACCATTTGTGAGCAACAATGTGCTTGTCTTCCATGTCAAAGATCTCTCCGTTAGCCATTGTATTTCCGTCATATTTTTCTCCATACCAACTAACACAGAAATCTTCATTTGTCTTTACTTCCACTCTAACATCTCTTATTATCCTTATTATTTCAGAATCAAGGAGTTTATCTACTTCAACTCCTATTAAACTATTGAGCCTTAAAAAATGATGAATTTCCATATGAAAATCCTCTATAATTTCTTTAAGGCTAAAATTTTGCCTTAAAGAAATCTCAACAATATAAGGTGGCAACTTATAAATAGCAGGAGAAATATTTTTTTCTCCCCCCACGCCAATTGCCAATAAGGCACTTGCAGTTAGCAACACAATAGCCATTTTCATAACTCCTCCTATACTAACAGAGTAATGACTATTATAGCATAAATAAAACAAGTGTCAATTATTTTGATTTCTGAATATTTTTAAAAATATCTTCTACTGCAACAGCTGCCTCACTACAAGCAGTAACAATTTGGCGAAAGTTATTAGAACCATCTGTAATATCTCCAGCCGCCCAAATATTATCTTTACTAGTTTTTTGGCTTTTATCTACTTTAACATAGCCTTTTTCATCTTTTTCCAAATCTAGAAAATCTTTCTTTGGCACAGTTCCTATCTCTATAAAAAGACCACTTATTGATAATTCATTTGTTTTGTTATAGGACTTCTCCAAGATTAAGGATTCTAAAGCATCTTCTCCTTTTAATTCCTTAACCTGGTTATTAAATATCAATTCAATATTATTATTTTTCATAATTTGATTAACCCAAGTAGGATCGCCACGAAGCTTATCACGGCGATAAATCTGATAAACCTTTTCTGCTAATTCTGATAAATAAAGAGAGGCCGTATTGGCGCTATCAGAACCGCCGACGACTGCAACCTTTTTGTCTTTAAAAAACATTGCATCACAAGTAGCGCAATATGAAACTCCATGCCCTAAAAATTTATCTTCATTCTCTATATTAAGTTTTCTATGTTCTGTTCCGGTAGCTAAGAGAATATTTTTAGCTAAAATTTCTTTTTTGTTTTGAGTTTTAATTTTAAAACAATTACTATCAGAAATTTCTAAAACTTTATCAGTTAAAATTTCTGCTCCTAGGGCGCTTGCGCTATCTTGAATTTTTTTTACTAATTCAAATCCTTTAATTTCCTTTTCGCTTGGATAATTGCAAATTTTATGAGCCTCAAAAGCCAGACCGCCCAAAGACTCACCTATAACTAAATGATTTATTCTATAACGAGAAGCGTAAATAGAAGCTGTTAAACCAGCTGGGCCAGCTCCTATAATAACTAATTCTTTCATAATTTAGTAATTTCCTCTTAATTTTTCTGCTTTCAAAATTCTTTTAATGGCTATAATATAGGCTGCTGTTCTTAAATTGAAAACTTTTTCTCTTTCTTCATAAAGAGAAACCATTCTTTGCCAAGAATTAACCATTTTCTTTTCTAGCAATCCTTCTAAATAGTTTTTATCCAATATATTACCACTTCTGTTTTGAGCCCATTCAAAGTAACTGCCAATAACACCGCCTGAATTTGCAAGAATATCAGGAATAACTATAATTCCTTTATCAAACAAAATCTTATCTGCCTCATAGTTGATAGGACCATTGGCAATTTCAAGAATATATTTCGCTTTGATGTTATTTGCATTTTCTTCCGTAATTTGATTCTCTAGAGCAGCTAAAACTAATATATCTACAGGCAACTCCAATAATTCAGAATTAGTAATTTGTTCTCCCTCTTTATACGCAGAAACGGATCCTTGCTTCTGTTTTTCAGATTTAACAGCTTCAACATTTAATCCATTTTCATTATAGATTGCGCTCTTGCTATCACTTACAGCCACGACTTTTATACCGTCTTGAGAAAGCATTTTAGAGATATAATAGCCAGCATTTCCAAAACCCTGCACCGCAACTTTGATATTGCTTTTATTAAGATTGAATTTTTTTATCGCTTCGTTGGCAATAATAAAACCACCCCTGGCAGTAGCATCTCCTCTTAGCTCGCAACCTCCAATTTCTACTGGCTTTCCTGTAATCATACCCGGTTCGTGATGACCGACTTTTCTTTCATATTCATCAAGCATCCAAGCCATTATTTGAGGATTAGTATAAACATCAGGAGCTGGTATATCTTTGTCTTGACCTAAATCTTGATAAAAAGAATCAACAAATTTTCTGCTTATTTCTTCTAATTCTTGTTCTGAACAAGCTTTAGGGTCAAATTTTACTCCACCTTTAGCTCCTCCATAAGGAATACCGGCTAAAGAGTTTTTTATTGTCATCCAGAAAGATAAAGACTTAACTTCGTCTTCGCTAACATTTGGATGAAATCTTATGCCCCCCTTGCCTGGACCTAATGCTTTGCTATAAAGAATTCTCCAAGCTGGCAATTTCTGATTTTTAAAATCAATCTCGTGATAATTAACTTTTTGAGGGCTTGATAGGATTTCTATTTCTTTATCGTCAAGGCCTTCTATATTTTGAATTTCCTTCAAGCGTTGAGTAATACCTGAAAAAATAGACTTTTCCATATTTTTTATTTTAATAATTCTTGTTCTAGCTCCGATTTAAAAATATCTTTAGCTCTTGCTCCGATAAAGTCTTTAGCAACTTCTCCATTTTTAAAAAGCTTCATATTGGGAATGCTTTGAATTTGATATTTAACAGCTAATGCTTGATTTTCTGGCATTTGAGTGTTTAATTTGGCTATTTTCAATTTGCCATCCATTTCTTCTGAAAGCTCATCTAAAATTGGAGCCATCATTAGACAAGGTTGGCACCATGGAGCCCAAAAATCAACTAAGACTGGAATCGAAGATTCTAAAACTTCTTTTTCAAAATTACTTGCATTGAGTTCTACTGTTTTTGACATATTTTTTATTTAATTATTTTTTACTAATTTCTTTAATTATACCTTTAAGTTCTTTAGACTTTCTTTTTCTAATACATTGGTTTAAATTATTGTTCAAAAAATCATAAAAAACACTGTTAAGAGCACCCTTAACAGCTTGAAATTGGATAATTGTTTTCTCGCAAT
>CAZWYU010000023.1:0-3402 GCA_964638595.1 uncultured Candidatus Saccharibacteria bacterium | reverse complement strand
ATGGCTTTTTAGAAAGCTATTTTATTAGCTTTAAGTAGAATGTTTCTATATATTGTTATATGAATATTAAAATATCTTTCTTTCATAGTTTTATCAACCCTCTTGGGTTGATGATATTATGTAAATCAGCAAATTTTCTTGAAAATTATTCCAAAAAAAGTTAAAATAGGTATTAATAAATATGTAAGATTTTATGCGTAAAGGACTAATTTTACTTCTTTTTCTTATATTTGGAGTAATTTTATTTATTCTGACTTTAAGTAATGTTGGTTTTCATACGGTTAGAGAAGCCTTATCAGCTTTTTCTTTTTTCCAACTTGTCCTTGTTTTTATTGTTCTTTTTTCTGGTATTATTCTAATGGGAGCATTGAGATGGCAGAATATAATGAAGATCTTGCAAGTAGAAACGCCTAATTTCAAAAAGATTATCTTAGCAAAAATAGTGGGCTTTAGTTTAAGTTATGTTACTCCAGCCGCTTTGTTTGGTGGGGAACCAGCTAGATTTTTAATTTTAAAAAGTAGCAATGAAACTAATAATAACCGCTTGATAGCTTCTATTATTTTAGATAAAATTATTCAATTTTTAGCTTCTTTTTTATTCTTTTTTGTCGGAATTTTTCTTTTACTTGTTTATTTAAAAGTTAATTGGCTTATACAAGTGTTATTTTTTATTTTTGCATTATTTCTAATTTCATTTTTTTATTTTTTTCTCCATAAAGTCAAAAAAGTTTCCAATGGAAAAGGAATTTTTATCACTTTAGCAGAAAAACTTTACTTGAAAAAAATAATTAAGTCTACTAATTTAGAAACAAAGCTTGAAGAAGTAGAAAAACCTATTAGAAGTTTTTTAATTTGTGGCAAACAAATTATTAAAAAGGCAATAATATATTCTGCTTTTGAGATAATTTTTGTATTAGTTAGTTTGTGGCTAATAATATTTTTTATGAACCATCTATTGACTGTATCAAAAGTTTTAGTTATAAAAAGTATGACAGATTTTTCTTCAATAATCCCTTTTCCAGCTGCCTTAGGTACTTTAGAGGTGACTCAAGCTTTTGTTTTTAAAATTTTTGGAATAGGAGCAACTATGGGTGTGGCTTTGAGCTTAGTTTATAGAGGTTTAAATCTTGTTATGGCTTTTTTTGGCATTTTGATTTTTGGTTTTTTTCACTTTGAGATGTATATACAAAATATAATTGAAAAAATAGTCAGATTTTTTATATTTATTTTTAAAAATGAGAAAAATAATTCCTAAATTTTTATTTCTTTTTTTTATTATAATTGCCTGGACAGCTGTGGTTTTTCTTTTTGCCTATGATTATGGTTATAATCAAATACCAGAAGCGCCTAGGGGATTAAATACTTCAGCCGATGTATCTATTCTTTGGGATGTTTGGAACAAGCTAACTAATAAATATATTGGGGAGGTTGATGAGCAAAAGTTAATTTATGGGGCAGCTAAAGGAATGGCAGAAAGTGTAGGGGATCCTTATACTGCTTTTTTTAAACCTTCGGATAGTGAAGTTTTTAAAGATGATATTTCTGGTTCTTTTGAGGGCGTTGGTATTGAAATTATAGTTAAAGAAGGAGTTTTAACAGTAGTTGCTCCCCTAGAAGGAACACCCGGAGATATTGCGGGAATTCTACCCGGGGATAAAATTATAAAAGTAGGAGAGGTTAAAACCAAAGATTTAAGTATAGAAGAAATTATAAAAATTATTAGAGGAGAAAAAGGAACTCCGGTTGATTTAAGTATTATGCGCGAGGGTTGGAGCGAGATAAAGGTTTTTACTATAATTAGAGATGAGATAAATGTTTCTTCTGTGGTTTTGGATTTTTTAGAAGACGGCAAAATTGCTAAATTAAGAATATCACAATTTGCTGGCAATTTGGACTTAGAAATGAAGGATAAAGCTAGGAAAATTGTTCAAAGCGGAGCAGAAAAAATTATTTTAGATTTAAGAAATAATACCGGCGGACTATTGAGCGAAGCTCAAAAAGCAGCCGGCTGGTTTATTAAAGCAGGATCTATAGTTACGATAGAAAAAAGCGCTTCTGGAGAAGAAAGAAAATATTTAGCTACTGGTAATGAATTATTAGAGAATTATCCGATAATAATTTTAATTAATGGGGGTACGGCTTCGGCTGCGGAAATTTTAGCTGCTGCCTTGCGGGATAATAGAAATGATGTAAAATTAATAGGAGAAACGAGTTTTGGTAAGGGCTCTGTTCAGGAGCCAATAGATATTAGAGGAGGGGCTTTATTAAAAGTGACCGTAGCTCATTGGCTAACCCCAAGTAGAAAATTAATAGACAAAGAAGGATTAAAGCCCGACATAGAGGTTAAATTGACCGAGGAAGACTATAAAGAGAATAAAGATCCACAATTAGAAGAAGCTATTAAAATACTAAATTAAACTATGAAAATAATTTTATTAAAAGATATAATAGGTATAGGCAAAAAGAATGAAGTTAAAAACGTTAAAGACGGCTATGCTAAAAATTTTTTGTTTTCAAAAGGATTAGCCAAAAAGGCTGATAGCGCAAATCTTAAAGAATTGGAAGAAATTAACAGAAAAGTGGAAGAAAAAGCAGAACAAGATTTAAAGCAAGCCCAAAAAATTGCTTCTGAATTAGAGGGCCAAGCAATTGAATTTTTTGTTGAAATAGGAGAGGAGAAACAACTTTTTGAAGCAGTCACAAAAGTCAAAATAGTTCAGCGTCTTAAAGAAATTGGCTTTGATATAAAAAAAGAACAGGTTATTTTGGATAAACCTATTAAAGAATTAGGAGAGTTTCCCGTGAAGATAGAATTAGAACACCACTTAGAAGCTAATATCTCTTTAATTATTGAACCTCATACCGAAAAAACCGAAGAGTAGTTTATTCAACAGAGATAATTTTTCTTCTTCTTCGTGTTCCGTCAAATTTTTTAAATCTTTTAGTAGAGAGTTTGACAATTCCTTTTTTCAAGGCGTAGAGAGTATCATCTCTTCCTTGTTTAACATTTTTGCCGGCAATAAATTTAGTTCCTCTTTGCCTGATTATTATATTGCCAGGATTTACTTTCTGGCCATCAGAAAGTTTTAAACCAAGATAACTTGGCCGAGAATCTCTTCCTAATTTACTTGTTCCGGCAGATTTTGTTTTAGACATATTAGAATATGTTAATGAATAAATTTTTATTTATGAATTTTACCCCCACACTAATTAAGCAGTGCGCTTTGCGCAAAATTATATAAAATTTCTGCTTGATTAGTGTGGGGGTAAAATACCTGTCTTCGCTAATGTATAAACATATAGTCTTGAATTAAGAACCTTTCGCTTCGCTCAAGAACCTTGATTCGCTAATGTATAAACATATAGTCTTGAATTAAGAACCTTTCGCTTCGCTCAAGAACC
>CAZWYU010000022.1:0-8235 GCA_964638595.1 uncultured Candidatus Saccharibacteria bacterium | reverse complement strand
TAGTTTTTTAATTTTCTTAATTTTTGCCACTTCTTCTGGTGAAGTTGTGACAATTTGATCTTCTGTATATGAAGCCACTACTCTAATAGAAACGTGCTTTTCTCCTGCAAAGAATATACCTTCGCCTATTGGTGCTTCTAATAACAGATATTTTTCTTGGTCTGTTAAATTGAAAGTTTCTTTTACAACATTTATAGTAGCCGGAGATTGTTTCATTAAGAGTTGAAGCGAAGAGTTAGAAATAATTGGCTGGCCATATTCTGACTTCATAAAATCATTGACGTCTTGAGTAATGGTCGTTGTTCCGAGCCAATATTTTCTTCCTCTTTTGACAATGCCAAATAGAAAAGAAGCACTATCTTCTGTTTGCATTAACCACCAGGCTTCATCTATAACTAAAATTCGTTTTTTGAGTTCTAATTTTACAGTATTCCAAATATAACGCATAACGATAAACATAGCCAAAGGCCTTAATTCGGCTTCTAAATTTTTGATGCCAAAAACAATCAGTTTATTGTCCATTATAACATTTGTATGATAATTGAAAAAACCAGCATAAACGCCTTTAGTGAACTTTCTTAATCTTTTAACCATTGATTCTGCTCCATCCATAGTTTCTAAAACTGCTTCTAAGTCAGACAAAAGAGGAACTCTTTCTGGCCATAAAGAAGGATCAGTGTCTGCGGTTACGTCTCTGGCGGCGTAAGTTTCAGCTATAGCTTGGTCTATCAAGGCGTCTTCTTCAGGATTTAATCCCCCCAGCATAATACGCATTAATCCAACAAGATTAATAATATTAGAACGCAAAACATCTTTTGGTTCCTCGTCTTCTCCCGGTTCTGGCAAATCGAAGGGATTTATATGGCTGTCAGAGGCAAGAGTAATATTATAAAATTTTCCGCCAACAGCATCAGCTAAAAATTTGTATTCATTTTCAGGGTCAATAATAATGGATTCTGCCCCCAGCATTAAAGAACGCAGGATTTCTAATTTTATGGCATAGCTTTTACCTCCTCCAGATTTTCCAAAAACTACCGAGTTTGCATTTTCCAAAGCAAATCGGTCAAAAAGAACCAGAGAACTGTTGTGTTGGTTAATGCCGTAAAGGATTCCTTCGTTAGAGCTTAAGTCAAAAGAGACAAATGGAAAGATGGTAGAGAGAGGACTGGTATTAACAGAAGTATGGACTTGTAATTGGTCTATGCCGGCTGGATAAGATGACATCATCCCCTTTTCCTGTTGATATAGGCAGGGTTTGATATAAATTAGCTTTGATTCTAACATAGAACGCAAAGTGCCTTCTATTTGTTCTAACTGTTTTTTAGTTTCAGCATAAACAGTCATATAAATGCCAACCTGAAACATTCTTTCTTGGGCTGTTTGAAGGCGGTCTCTTAAAACTTCAATATCTTTATAAGCAGTCTCTAATACAGGGTCTCTAACCAATCCTTTCTCTTCTTTTTCCATAATTTCGGATTGCACTTCGGTTACTTTTTTTCTTAATTTTTTTAATACTAAACCAGTGTCTACGGGATGGAAAAATATAGATATATCCATCGGGATATCCATATTAATAATAGGAGAAAGCCAGCCAGTGCTTAAATATCTAGGAAAAGAAAAAACAAAATAGGTTTTAGCTATTTTTTCACCCACTTTGAAATGGTCAGAGTTAAATTTAATAGCAGGAGGAGCGATAAAATCTAAAAGACCCATTGCTTGGAGTTCTCCTTTTTCCTTGTTCGCTGGATTTAATTTTTCTAAAAAGGAAGGCAGTTTCATTTTATTGAATTAATTCAGGGGGTATTTCCGGATAATAGCCAATACTGGCCTCTTTGGGGTGAGATAGGCTCCAGAAGAGTTCGATTAGTTCTTCGGAATTAAGAGACATGCTCCAAACTCCGCATCTTCTTAATCCTAAAGATAAGAATTCCATTCTTTGATAAAGCTGTATTTTACAACGTTGGAATAACTCTTCTGTAAGCGTTGGCGCTCCCTTGAGATTGAGCAATCCACCCTTTGTTTTTCCGCCATAAATTTCTGAAAGATAAAAAGGCACTATTACATAAAAATTTTTGTTCATAATTGAACCGCCGGCCACAAGGTTTTCAATAAATTTTTTGTATTCATCTGTTTGGGTTTTAAGCAATTCATTCTTTTGTTCTTGGGCTAAGTTTTCTAATTTTTTTAAATAGCCGGTAATGTTTACTTTTCTGGAAACAATCATTGTTTGGCAAGAAAAATCCAAAGAATTTAAAAAAGTTTGGAATTGATAAATAATTGCTTCTTGCTCTTCAATTTCTCTTAAAGCAAAATTTAAAGAAGAGGTCATCATAA
Source organism: uncultured Candidatus Saccharibacteria bacterium (assembly GCA_964638595.1). Lineage (GTDB taxonomy): Bacteria > Patescibacteriota > Minisyncoccia > Minisyncoccales > PEYH01 > CAZWQR01. The sequence continues at coordinate 5,901 of CAZWYU010000022.1, read as the reverse complement.
CGCCTCTCAAACTATTGTCTTTCATAATAATAACTCCTTCCTTGATTGTTTTTATTGGTAGAAATTGTTGGGAACTTCCTCCAAACATATTATATATAAGAATCCAATTTTTAATTTTTAATTTCTAATTTTTGAATCCAGCAAGTTTATAAATTGATAAAACAACTTGCCCTCATTTTGGATGAATTTCAATTAATTTAGCTACTTGCTTTAAACGGCTTTTTTCAGCAATCTTTGGCGTTGTGGTTAGTTTTAATTCTGTCTCTTCATTCTTTTTGGGCTTTTTTGGAAGCGAATAAGCCGGCATTTCTATTTTGTGCCAGATATAAGTTTTAGACTTAAAAAGAAAGCCAAATGAGCGTATTAAAATAGTTGTTATTGGAAAACCTTTAATTTTAGCAAAAGCGAAAACAAAAGCTGTAATCATTATTGGGATAGATATAATAATAAAACGCCAGAGAGTTGTCGTAAAATAAAAAATTACAGATATTAAAGCACCGCCTACAATATAGGCCAATTGCCTGAAATTAAAAGGCCCGGCTATTTTTGGTTTTATTTGTAAAAATTGTGGTAGAGGGTATTGCATAGCAGTAAATTAGCCAATTTACAATTCTTAATTTAGCAAATAAATTTTAATGGCTTAATTTTTATTTATTTTTTTGTAAATTGTCAAATCAGAGCTTCTTTGGAAGCCGGGTATTAAAAATTAAGAATTACTCAATTTGCTCTCTATATCTATCAGAGTCAGTAATCTTTTTTTGCTGATCTTGGGCTTTTTTTTGGGCATTTTTTTTATCTGTTATTTCTTCGTAAAGTTCGTCTAATTCTTCCTTAACTTGATTAAAAATATAATGTTCTAATTCTATGGCTATTTTTTTTGCCTTTTCCTCTTTAAGATTTAGACTTTCCTTTAAAGCGTCCTTAATAAATTGAGGAGGGAGGAGCCCAATAAGAACTTGACTAACTAGTTTAGAAAGCTTAGCCACTTCATTAATTTCATTTATTTTTGCAATATCCCAAATTGCTTCAGCCGTATCTTCTGAAAAAATGGTATCTTTGAGAGATTCTGGCAAGGTTTCATAAATAGCCCAAAGCTCATTTTTAGATAGTTCTTCCATATTGTCTTAAAATTTTATAATATTTAATTTTCTTATTCTATTTTAACATAACTATTAAAAAACAAAAATGAACCAAAAACAAAATTATGCCCATCGTGTTATTCCTACCATATTTGCTCGGCTAAAAGGATATGCCTCAATTGTGCTTTTTTAGAGAGTACATAATTTAGTTCGGATAAATACAATGGATAAACACCAAAGTTGCAAAAGTTTGACTTTGTTAATGATAATCGGTATAATATAAATAGAACTTATACAAATAAATATAGAAAAGGAGATGGTATAGAATGAAATGGTCAAAGTGGCTATTATCATCTATTGTGTGGGTAGTAAGATGCTTCACAATTTTATTGATTGTGTGGGGCATTAAGGAGATTGTTGTTGGTATTGATGGCCGGTGGTTGAGACTACTGTTAGGACTTTTGATTTTTTCCCTTTCTTGCGCTTATCTTAGGAAAAGTTGGGTGCAAGTTCCTGAAGAAAAATACATGGTTTCAGAAGTTTTTTCTAAATACTGGGCAACCTTTAGTCCAGGTCCCCAATGGCTTCCTTTATGGGTTGCCAAAAGGCGAAGTCAGCCAAGCAAGCGGACTCATAAGTATCCACTGTTTACCGCACCAATTGTAATCGATTTTAAAGGTGGAGGTGCGGCAATACCAAAAATGGGAAACGTTTTTGTCAGAATGATTAATCCCAAGAAGAAGGACGAAAACGGTAAACTTATTTGTCCAGATGCACCATATAGGATGACCTATATGGCTCCTTCTAAAGAAGAAGGAGGATTAGCAGGAGCAGTTGTGTCCCTAATAGAGAATGCTGCTCGTAGCTATATCAACTCGCTTGACGACAGAGAGGCCATAGAAAAAGGAAAGGCGGGTTTTGATGTTATGGCTCAAATGCGAGAGCACAATGATGAAGCTATTAATGAGCATGCAAGCCACGTGGAGGAAATTCTATTAGAGTGGGGAATGGAACTTTTGCCGGTCAAAGTTATTTTCCAGGATTTTGACTTAAGCAAAGAAACCTTAGCTGCTCGTAATGAAAGATATCTAGCTGGACAAAGAAAAAAAGCAGCAGTGGATGTGGCTTCTAGAAGAACAACCGAGATTAGCAAAACACTTATTGGTGTTTTGGCTCATGCTTCGGGTAGAACTCTAAAGCAGGTTCAGGAAGAAATAAACAACAGTAACGAATTAAAAAGAAGCTGTTTAGATTTCACACAAGACATGATAACCCGTATGGCGTCTATAGACGGGGACGCTTTAACAGACATTCGTGTGAGTGGTGACGGTTCAGATTTAGTGGGAGCCATAGCAGCATTTAAGAAGCTAGCTGCTTCTTCTATAGAATAAACAAAACGGGTGTTTCTCTTATGAGGAACACCCGTTTCTCATATTCTTATATTTATGCATTATATGCTCCAGGGTCTTCTGTCCCCTCTTGTTTTTCAGTTTCTTGCTCTGGATTATATGCTCCGGGGTCTTCTGTCCCCCTAACTTCACGCCTTCTTCTTGCTTCCTCTTTTGCCGCTTGTTCACTAAGAATAATTTTACCTTTTTCTGTTTCTGTTTCTCTCGGGACATTTTCAGCCGAAAATATTTGTTGTTTTCTTCTTACTGCTCTTAAAGCAGATTCATGAATTTGTTTTAAATCTGCATTTTTCGACGATTTTATATTTGTTTCGATGTCTTTTTCTACTTCAGTCAAATCGTCTACATTAGTAGCTTTTCTTATATGGTCTTCCCAATGGCTTGATTGACCTTGTAATCCCTTTATTTCTTCTTTTGTTGAAGCTCCCTCAAGCGCAGCCAGCCCAAGATCAGCAGCTCCGTTACTCATAAAAAAACGTGGTAGTTGAGAATTTCTTGCTCTGCCAGTATTTTCGTCTATTTCAAAAAACCAGGCAGGGCCTTTATTCTGGGCAAATCTTTGTATTTCATCCATAGCTTCTCTACCAATGGTTTTGCCCGCTTGGCCGAGTTTACGAGCATCATAAAATTTTGATGCCGCTTTTCCAAATTCTTCCTTTTGTTCATTCGTCAATTTATCAAATTGGATTTCTTTCATATCATCTTCTTTCATTTTTGCAAATATTTTTTCTCTGTAGCTTCCGTATCCCTTATCTCTATCTTCTTCAGTCAGTCCTTCTTCGCTGCCGGTTTCTATCTGAGCAAGAGTTTTTATCATACTGTCATCGTGTATAGTTGCTAATTTTAGTTCGTCAGACAGGTCTTTGTTATTTGTTAATTTTGCTTGTTTAAAAACTTCTATTATGTCTGAATTTGACAAACGATTTTGTTTTATAGCTTCTCCCAATTGTTTTTGTTTTATCATACCTTGGACATAGCCAGCTTTTTGGGCAGAAGTAGCATTTTTCATTTTGCTGATATTGGTCCACATATCTTGTCTTGTAGCTTCTCTATAAGTTTTACTAGTTTCTTGTCCACTAGCAGCCAATCCTTCTCCAAAAATCATTTTTCCGGGTTTAGTAACGATTGTTGTGCCTGTCCCTACTGCTTTTGCAAGTTGGCGTTTTGTCCACCGCCCAGCTGTTGTTCCTTTATTTTGGTCTTGACCCCATTGGGGCGTATAGCTTTCTAATCTACTAATTGCTTTTTGAGCTTTTGGTCCGATAATAGGAATGTCTCTTGTTTTGCTCTGGCTCCAGCTTTTAAGTTCCTGTCTTTTTTTCTTGCCCTCCTTGGTCCATGGATATTTAACACTCTTTCTTCCAAAAGAAATTATTTGTTTGGCTCCCATTGCCGAAGTACTGTTTATTATAAACATTGCAATTAAAAGAAAAATAATAGGCAATAGTTGGACTATTATAAAAGTTGTGCCAGAATCAAGGGCCATTCCCTCTGCCGTTGGAGCAGTAATAATTTTGTCAGGGGTACTTATTTCATAAGACATCACTTGGGCGAGATAAAGGAAGAAGGCTGCTCCAACTCCAATAAAAGCCCATTTAAACAATTGCTGCCACCAAATTCCCCACAGTTTTTGGGTTTGAGGGAGTATATAGCTGAAGAAGGCTAATGGAGAAAGTATAACCAAAACCCAAATAGCTATATGTCTGACAACAAACAAAAGACCCATTATAATCATGACAAATCCAGCTATAAAATTAAAAACCATCAAAGCCACTGCTTTAAAAAGCAATTTACCATTAAAGATATTAGTTGGGTGGCGTATTGCTTCGCCTAGGGTTTGTCCAAGTTGAGAAGTAGCATTTCCGCTTAAACTCAAAATTTTTCCAAAACCACCAGTGTTAACTTTATAGAAAAAATTTATTATTATATCCGAAGCATCTACAACAACACCAACTATAACTGGCGTAAAATTTATTAATATGGCCACAAGGATCAATTTAGGAAGGGCTTTTTTAATTTCATATCCTTTTATTCTTAAGGCAGTTCCTATACCAATAGCAATTAGAACAAGAATAAAAAAGAGATTTACAAAATCCCTAGTTATACCCCAACCGCTTGAGACCAAATCGTTCTCCATTAGTGTTCCTTTTACCAGATCTGGGGCAGCGGCCCAATCCAAGAAGCCATTGGCGAAAATTACAAAAATTGTAGATATAGCAAGAGCTATACCAAATTTGCCTGCTATAATACCAAATTCTTTTGCAACCCCTAGGGCAGCCTTTCCGAGTACTCCTAAAATAGAGCTTATTACAGTTATTGCGGCACCGACAAAGGCGTGGGCTTGCCTTGTAGGAAAGAGAACACCTACAACAATAATTCCAGCGAGAATTAATAGCTTTTTGTTAATTTTTTTAAACATTAAAATAAAGTTATTTGATTATCTATTCCCAATATTAAGAAAATAAATTCTATTATTCCTCTACTTATAACCATTATACCAAAACCGATAATACCGTAAACTATTATCTGTTTTCCCTTAGATATTCTTTGTGGATCCCCAGCTGATGTCAAATAAAAGAATCCCCCAATCATTATTATTAGTACCAGCAATACAGTTAAAAGTCCGTAGATTATTTTTATCGTTCGTTCAACGATCTTTGCTGTAGTGGTTGCTTCTATTGGTGACTCTAAATCATCTATTGCTGTTGGGGTTGTTTTTTTTGTTACATTAATAGTAACTCTTTTTTGGTTTATCAAGCCATAGTGAGACACTGAAGCACTCAAGGTTTTTTTGCCAGAAGTATCATAGACATGAGTAAAAGACTTGCTGCATTGAGTATAATTTTCTGTTGTTTTGCTCGGATCATGAGAACAATCAAAACTTAACGGAGACGAACCAGGAGCATGGCCGCCTTCAAAAATTATACTTGTATGACAACTACTAGGAGTTCCACCGTAACTAGCATAGAGTTTTACGGTGACCTTTCCACTTACAGCCTCGCCTACCGTTATGTTATGTTTGTTTACTGTTAAATAGAGTTCTGTGTGTTGGGCAAATACTTGAGATAGCGGTATTAAAAACAAGACCAGCGAAATACAAAATACAGCTAGTTTTATATTTATTTCCATTTTTTTATTTTAACATAACTTTTTTTTAAAAACTATAAGTGAGTTTTATCCAATCCTCTAATTTTAAATTTTCTGGTCTTAAGTTAAACTCAATTTTCAAATCTTTAAGCTTTTTGATAATTTCTTTTTTATCCATTTCTAACCCATCAGAAAGGTTGTTAAGAATGGTTTTTCTTGGTTGAGAGAAGCCAATTTTTAGTATTTTGAAAAATAGCTTTTCTGAAATTTTAGGTTTATGAATATTGCTTATTTTTATAACTCCGCCATCTACCGTTGGTTGCGGA
>CAZWYU010000021.1:0-14434 GCA_964638595.1 uncultured Candidatus Saccharibacteria bacterium | reverse complement strand
AACTCAATTTTTTACGTATTTAGTGGTGGGGTTGGGACAGGGGGCAACCCTTGGGAAAAACAAGTAACAACCTACAACAACCGACATAGAAGAAGTTTCGGTTTCTAAATTGGAAAATTTATCAGGACGCGAAAGAGTTGTTTTCTTTAATTCTTAAATTGGTAAGGAAATTACCCAAAGAATATCGTTTCGAGTTAGGCAATCAATTAATTAGAGCGGCTTTATCTGTTATTTTGAATATTGCCGAAGGTAGTGGCAAAGCCACAGATAAAGATTTAAACAGATATTTTGATATATCTTTAGGGTCATTAAATGAGGTTTTGACTGGTTATGATGCAATGAAGGATAATAAGTTTATTGCTGAAGAAGAATTTAAAAAAGTTTTTGAAAAAGTGTGTGATATTTCCAATCAGCTCAGTGGCTTTAAAAAGCATTGTAAGTTGTAAGTTGTAGGTTGTAATTTGTAATTTGCAAGCCGTAGGTTATAGGTTATAGGTTATAGGTTATTTAGTTACTTTCTCTTCCAGTTTTTTGAGGGTATCGGAAAGCTCATTCAATTTCAATAATATCTGTTTCAGCAAGTATTTATCAGCGATTTGCTCGGATTTAAGCCAAGAGTCGTTATTTATCTTTTTACCAGTTTTGTTCTTGATTTTTGCTGTTTTCCTGATTTTTCGCTTATTTTTTCGGTCAAATGTTTGTTTGATATCAGATAAGGACTTTAGATTTAATTCTTTTAATGCCTGATTGGTTAACAAAAGATTGCTGGTCTTTGGAAGCAAATTGCGGTTTCTTAGGATATACCTTCTTAAACGAAAGCGGATAAAAGTATCAAGGTCTTTGAAATTATTATTGCAGGAAGCAAATTTGTAGTAGTGGCCGAAACCAAGGACTTTATTATTAAGCAATTTAATAACAGCAGGAACCGGTTTTTTCTTGGTTAAATGAGTGATTCTGATAATTCTTTTTTTGAAGGTCTCAATCTTTTGTTCAGAGATTGTTGTGTGGCCAGCATAAAATTGAAAACCAAGGAATTTACATTTGTTTTTGTGGAATCTGCCTGACTGCAGTTTATTGATGTTTATATGAAGTTCAAGAGATTCTAAAACATTGTTTATCTTAAAAAGAATTTCTTTTAATTCCTTTTCTGTTTTAAAAAATACAAGATAGTCATCGCAGAATCTTAAAAAAGGATTTTTAAAAGAAAGATCTAATCTTAATAAATAAATACCAGCTAAGATATGAGAAAGAGGATTACCCAAAGCAAGAGAATTATTTTTTAAAGGAGATTGTTGCAAAAATAAAGGAATATCTTTTTTAAGCAGTCTCTCAAAGTTTCTGGAAACAGATTTATGGGTTAGCTTCTTATAGTTTAAAACAAGCTCGTTTAACAGGATTTGATGATTAATGTTAGGAAAGTATTTTTCAACATCAAAACAAAGAAAATAGGGATATTTTTTAGAATGGTTTTTTACAAAAGATAGATATTTTCTATGATCTTGAGTGACTAAGTAATGAAGAGGAAGTGTTCTTCTTAAAACGGGCAGATATTTTCTTTTAAGAAATCGGGCATTGACAAAATCTTTTTTAGCAGATTTAGTACTAAAATATGGAAAATTGTTATTCATAATTTATTAGTTAATATATGAAACATTGTAAAACAATTGTTACAGGAGGAGCAGGGTTTATAGGTTCACATTTGGTTGAATTGCTTTTGGAAAAAGGGCATAAGGTTTTAGTTTTAGACAGTTTTATTAACGGCAGAAAAGAGAATTTATCTCATTTGAAAAAAAATTCTAATTTAAAAATAGTCAAAGCTGATGTTTCTGAATTTGAGAAAATAAAAGGATATTTTAAAGAAATTGACTGGGTCTTTCATTTAGCTGCAATGGCAGATATAGTGCCTTCTATAAAGAATCCTTTGAAATATCATAAAAATAATGTTGATGGAACTATTTCTGTTTTGGAGGCTTCAAGAAAAGAAAATGTTAAAAAGTTTGTTTATGCTGCTTCTTCAAGTTGCTATGGCATAGCTAAAATATTTCCCACTCCCGAAACAACATTTGTTAAACCAGAATATCCGTATGCTCTGACAAAGTATTTAGGAGAGGAGATTGCTTTGCACTATTTTAAATTTTATAACCTGCCAGTCATTTCTTTGAGAATGTTTAATGTATATGGTCCTCGCTCTAGAACAAGCGGAGCTTATGGGGCTATGTTTGGAGTTTTTTTAGCCCAGAAATTAGCTAATAAGCCTTTTACTATAGTCGGAGACGGAGAACAAACAAGAGATTTTGTTTTTATAAAAGATGCGGTTAAAGCATTTTTAATAGCTGCAAATTCTAAAATTGAAGGAGAGGTTTTCAATGTTGGCTCTGGCAATACTTATAGCGTGAATCAGATAATTGACCTATTGGGCAGAAAAAAGGTAGCATATATTCCTAAACGACCCGGCGAGCCGGACTGCACTTGGGGGGATATTTCTAAGATAAAAACAATTCTTAAATGGGAGCCAAAGATTTCTTTAAAGCAAGGAGTTAAAATAATGTTAGACAATATTGATTATTGGAGAGAAGCACCAGTGTGGACACCGGGGGAGATAGAGAAGGAAACGGAGGAGTGGTTTAAATACCTAAAATAAAATTTTCAATTTCTAATTTTCAATTTTCAATCAATTTTCAATGAAACAATTTTCAAACAATTATGATTTAGAAGAAAGAACTGCTAAATTAGGAGAAGAAATTATTGAATTTTGTAAACATTTAAAACAAGACGCTATTTCCAGACCCATAATTAGCCAACTTGTTCGTTCCGGAACAAGCATTGGGGCAAATTATATGGAAGCCAATACCGCTAGCTCAAAAAAAGATTTTACCAATAAAATTTATATTGCCAAAAAAGAAACCCAAGAAACCAAGCATTGGTTAAAAATGATAGCCAAATGTTTTCCGGAAAAAAAGAAGAGTCGAAAAAAAATTGGAAAGAAACCCAAGAATTAACCCTTATTTTCCATAAAATAACCACATCTTTAAGAGATAAAAAAGTTTAAAAATTGAAAATTAAAAATTTATTGGAAATTGAGAATTGAAAATTAAAAATTAACAAAAGTATTTTGTTTAACCAAAAGATAAAAACCCTAGACGAATTAGAAAGAATGGTTGCTCAACTGAAGCAAGACGGAAAAAAGGTGGTTTTATGCCACGGTACTTTTGAATTAGTTCATCCGGGTCATCTTTATCATTTTGAAGAAGCTAAAAAACAAGGAGATGTTTTAGTAGTTAGCATAACTGCTGACAAATTTATTAATAAAGGACCGAATAGGCCGGTTTTTCCAGAAGCAGTAAGGGCAAAATCTTTAGCTAGCTTAGAAATTATTGATTTTGTGATTATTAATCCTGAAGTAGCAGCTATTGAGTTGTTAAAAATTCTAAAGCCAGACATCTATTTTAAAGGTCAGGAATATGAAAAAGGATTAAAAGATCCTAATAGAAACCTTTTTAAAGAAGCAGAAGCAGTTAGGTCAATGGGCGGAGAAATTATGTTTAGTTATGCTCCTGTATTCAGCTCTACTAAATTTTTAAAAGACTATTTTGACCTTTATCCTAAAAAAGTTAAGGAATTTTTAGAAGATTTTAAATTCCAAGCTAGTGACTTAATTAACGGCTTAAAGTCTTTAAGAGATATGAAGGTCTTATTAATTGGAGAAACAATTATTGATGAATACAATTATTGCAAAGGTATGGCCAAGACTCCCAAGGATAATATAGTGGCCACTAAATTTATTAATAAAGAGGTTTTTGCTGGCGGTATTTTGGCTTGTGCAAACCATTTAGCTGGTTTTTGCAACGAGGTTCATGTTTGCACTGCCCTTGGTTCCAAAAACAGTTATTATGATTTTATTAAAACCAATTTAAAACCCAATGTTAAAGCTAAGTATTTTTATGACAAACAAGGCCAGACAATTGTTAAAAAGAGATTTATAGATCCAACCTTTTTTACTAAAATGTTTGAGGCCTACTATTTTGACGATAGGGAGTTAGCAAAAGAAACAAAAAAAGAAATCATTGAATATTTAGAAAAAACAATAAAAGATTACGATTTAGTGGTGGTTCATGATTATGGAAATGGCTTTTTTGATAAAAACTTAATTGAACTTATTCGCCAAAAAGCGAAGTTTTTAGCAGTTAATACCCAGACTAATAGCGCTAATTTTGGATTTAATGTGATTACAAAATATTCTAATGCAGATTATGTTTGTATTGACGAACCAGAAGCCCGTTTGGCCGTGAGAATGAGAGATGAAAATGTTTATGAGGTGGTTAAAAAAGTTTTTAGCCAAGCAAAGCCTAAAAATTTAATTGTTACCCGCGGCCATTTAGGATGTTTGGCTATAAAACAAGACAAGGTTCTTGAATTTCCAGCGCTTTCTACAAAATTAGTAGACAGAATGGGAGCGGGAGACGCTTTTTTTGGTGTAACTTCAGCCTGTATGGCCAGAGGAATGCCCATTGAAGCAGTAGCTTTTATAGGAAATGCTGTTGGTGCTCTTAAAGTAACCATAGTGGGCAATAAATCATCAGTTGAATATTATTCATTGTACAAATTTATCCAAAATTTACTTAAATAATATGAAGGAATTTATTTCAAATTATATAGATAACTTATACAATTCTTTTAAAAATAACGAAACAACTAATAGATTAAGAGAAATGGGAGATTTAAATCTTTACACTCCGATATCTCATTTTAACAAAACAGAAACAATCCATTCTTTATTTTGTGATACTGTTTTAGAAAATGTTTTATGAAAAATAAAAGCAAGAAAAAAGATATTTTAATAGCCTTAGACAGAGACGGTACTTTGATTTATGATGATGAAGGTTATTTTGGCAAAAATGACAATTGGAAGAAAAAAATAAGGTTTTATGACGATGCTATTGAGGCAATAAAAACCCTAAAACTTTTTGCGAAAGTTATTGTCGCTACCAATCAAATTGGAGTTGCCAGAGGGCTTTACAACGAACAAAGAGTAAAAGAAATCCATCAATATATTAATGAGCAATTAAGAGAACAAGGAGTTCAAATAGACGGCTGGTATTTTTCGCCTTATGTTGAAAAAATTTGGGCAGAAAAAAACGGCTTAGATGCCAATAACCCATGGGCATTAGACAGGTTCCCGGAAACAAGGAAGCCGGAAATTGGCATGTTAAAGCAGGCAGCCGCTGATTTTAACGATGACCCCTCCTCATATAGAAAGATATTTGTCATTGGTGACTCTCTTGATGATGTAAATATGGGGCTGAACGCTAGCGGAATCAGTGTTTTTTTAAATAATGGAAAGAATCATCATCTTATTCAAAGAGTTGAGTCTCTGCAAGTAGCCAATCCGGGCCGAGTTTTTATTGTTAATAATTTATTTTCTGCTACTAAGATAGTGGAGAGAACAGTATGAATGATTTATATCTTATTGACTATCATAAAATAATGTATCATCCAGATAAGTTATCTCAATGGCTAGAAGCTAAAGATAGCTGGTCAATAGCTAAAAATTTTTATCCTGTTTATGTAGAAATTTCTTTATCTGGTATTTGCAATCACCGCTGCAAGTTTTGCGCTCTGGACTATTTGGGATATAAAGGAGGATTTGCAAATTTCAAAAATTTGAAAAAAGCCATTAAAGATATGGGTAAAGGAGGAGTAAAAAGCATTTGTTTTAGCGGAGAAGGGGAACCCTTGCTTTTCCCAAAAGCAAGAGAAATAATTGATTATACAAAATCATTGGGGATTGATGCAGCCCTAGTAACCAACGGAACTTATTTAAAAAAAGAACTCTTGTTTTCTTTGTCTTGGCTTAAAGTAAGTATTGATGCTGGCACTGCTAAAACCCATATGAGAATTCATAGGCCCAAAATAAATGATTTTGACAAGATTATGGCTAATTTGAAAGAAGCTGTACAAACAAAAACAAACTGTACCATAGGCGGCCAGATGATTTTACTGCCCGATAATTACAAAGAAGCAAAAATCTTGGCTAGAAAATTGAAAAGAATCGGGCTGGATTATTTGGTTATTAAACCTTATTCCCATAATGAAAAAAGCATTACCAAAGAATACAAGAATATTTCTTATGACAGATATCTATATATGAAAGATGAATTAGAGAGATTAAGCACCAAGAAATTTCAAGTTATTTTTAGGCAAGAGGCAATGAAAAAAACAGGACTTAAACGCGACTACAAGAGATGTCTGGCTGTGCCTTTTCTCTGGGCACATATTATGACAAACGGCGATGTTTATTCTTGTGGCAATCATTTGGGAGACGAGAGGTTTAATCTGGGAAATTATAACAAACAGACATTTAAACAAATTTGGGAAGGAGAAAAAAGAAAAAAACAATTAGAATTTATGAAAAAATTTGATGCTAGAAAATGCAGGCCAAGCTGCCGAATGGATGCAATAAACCAATATTTAGAAAAGTTGAGTAACCCGCCAGAACATGTAAATTTTATATGAAAAATCTAGAAGCAAAATCAAAATCTTTAAGAATAAAAACCTTAGATATGGCTATAAAGCATGGAGGTGGCCATGTAGGAGGAAGTTTTTCCGAAATAGAGATATTAACTGCTCTATATGAAGAAATATTAACAAAGCAAGATAAGTTTATCCTAAGTAAGGGCCATGCTTGTTATCCTTTTTATATTATACTTCAAGAAAAAGGGCTTAATCCTAAGATATCAGGACATCCTGATATTGATGAGAAAAACGGAATAAACTGCACTACAGGTAGTTTAGGTCATGGCTTGCCAATTGCCGTGGGAATGGCTCTAGCCAAAAAGAAATTGAATAAAAAAGGCAGAATATATGTTTTAATTGGTGATGGCGAAATTCAAGAGGGCACAACATGGGAGTCATCTCTGTTGGCTGTTCATCATAAGTTGGACAATTTGGTAGTGATTATTGATTATAATAAGGTTCAGGCATTGGAGCCGCTTAAAAATATTGTTTCTTTAGGAAATTTAAGTAGTAAATTCCGAGAAATTGGTTATAAGGTAATAGAGATAAATGGCCACTGTATTTCAGAAATAATTAGGGCATTAAGGAACAAATCTAAGGGAAAGCCGCTGATGATTGTTGCCCATACCATTAAAGGTAAGGGGGCCGTGCAGATGGAAAACGATCCCAAGTGGCACGCAAAGAACCTCCAAGATTTATCTTTAGAAGAATTAAAAAAAATTTATGAAGAGCTTAGTCCGGATAATAGATTCTCGCCTCCGCGGGAATGACAAAAATAAATCAGCAATGACGGGAATGAATTAGGAATAATAAAGAGGGTTTGAAATGGTAATATATACTCCTACTATTTTCAACATTATTTTTTTATCACCCAATTAAATTCTGTGTCATTCCAGCGCGAGGGGAGTCCAAAAACCTAATTTAAAATATGAGAAAACAATTTGGAAAAACTATAACAGAATTAGCCGAAAAAGACGATAAAATCTATTTATTAGTAGCAGATATTGGCTATGGTATTTTTAATGATTTTAGGGAGAGATTTCCCAAACGTTTTTTAAATCTTGGCGTTTGCGAACAAAGCATTATAGGAATATCTTCGGGCATGGCTTTGCAGGGATTAAAACCCTATGTTTATACAATTACTCCTTTTCTTATTGAAAGAGCTTTTGAGCAAATTAAATTAGATATTAATGAGCAGAAAGCAAATGTGAAACTTGTTGGTTATGCTGATTATCCAGAACAAGGCCCAACTCACAAAGAAATAGATGGCAAGTGGCTAATGAGTCGTTTTCAAAATATTGATTCCTATTTTCCAAAAAATTCAATAGAAACTAAAAAGTTTATATTAGAATCATACAAAAAGCAAAGGCCAGTTTTTATTAGCTTAAAAAGAGACAAACAATGAATTTTAAACGTTTTTATAACAAGGGCAGAATTGTTTATTATATGTTATCTATTAAGGCATTTAAAAAACCTCGTTATCCGTTTTATGTTAATTTAGTAATTAATAGCCAGTGTAATCTTCATTGCGCTTATTGTTTTGGCAATTATCCGGGCAGGGTTCAGACATATTGGAAGCTAGAAGAATTAAAAAAACTCATAGATGACCTTTATAAAAGAGGTACTCGCTATATTCTTATCCAAGGAGGCGAGCCAATGATGCATCCAGACATAAGAGAAATATTCAGATATCTTGATAAAAAGAAAATTGTTTTTGCTATGGTTAGCAATGGCACTTTTCCAGAGAAACTAAAGCAAATGCCTGAAATAGCATTGCTTGATAATATTTGTTTTTCTCTTGATGGCAGAAAAGAGGGCAACGACAAAATACGCGGACAAGGCGTCTATGATAAGGTAATGGAGTCAATAAAGGTTGTTAAAGAGAATTTTGACACCCCAATTAGAATTAATTCCACTATTCATAAATATGTTATTAATGATTGTAATTTTATGGCCGAACTTGTAAAGGAAAAAGGTATTGAATGGGGAATAAGCTATTTATTTAAAGGAGATGAAAAGTTAGGAAAGGAAAGTTTAGCTCCTACTAGTGAACAAATTAAAAGTTACCAGAAAAAACTGATTGATTACAAAAAAAAGGGTTATCCAATATTTACTGCCTTAAGGACATTGGAATATACCTTGAATTGGCCATTTGGTTATGACACTATTTATGTTGATAAAAAAACTGCAAAACAAGGATTAGGTAAGAAGTGTATAGAGTGCCAGTATGGAAATTATGAAATTATTATAGACGAGAATGGCAAGATTTATCCTTGTAATGGATTACAGGGCATATTTAACGCTAAAAGCATTCGTGAATTTAGTTTTGATGAGGCTTTTGAACATTTGAAAACTAAACCTTGTTATACCTGTTATATTATTCCAACAATAAATACTTCAGCGATGATTAACTGGGATTTGAGAGCGATTTTTGATACAATTTTTCATACATTTAGAACCCAATTAAGAAAAAAATAATATGACAAGAGATATTTCTGTTATTGTCCCAGCCCTTGATGAAGAAGAAAACATCTTATCTACTTTAAAAAATCTTTTGATGTGTTTTAAAGAGTTTAATTTAGACGGAGAAATTATTGTAGTTAATGACGGTAGCATCGATTCTACGGGCTCTCTTGCAAAGAGAATACAGGGGATTAAACTGATTGAGCATGAAAAACCTCTAGGCATAGGTATTTCTTTTTGGGACGGACTTAAGCAAGCTGAAGGCAGGGTAGTAACAATGATTCCCGGAGACAATGAAAATGATCCCGGAGAGATATTACGCTACTACGATTTGACCAAGCAAGTAGACTTAGTGGTTCCCTTTTTAATCAACAAGAAAGATAGACCTTTGTTTAGAAGATTTGTTTCTTATCTTTTTTGTTTAATGATTAAAATTACTTTTAGGGTAGATTTTCGTTATACAAATGGAACAAGCCTTATCAATCGGACTGCGCTAGAAAAAACAAGCCACAAAAGTAAAGGTTTCTTCTTTCAAGCAGAGATGTTGGTTAAATTAGTTAAAAAAGGATACCTGTTTGCCGAAGTTCCTTATAGGGTTGGCAAACGGAAAGCTGGAGCATCTAAATCCATTACTTTCGATTCCTTGAAAGATTGTTTAAAAGATTATTTTCAACTTATTAAAGATATATGAAAGATTTAATTTTAGATAGTCACAAATTAAATTGGCACAAAGACAGAGTAGAGGCATGGCTAAGGGGGGAAAGAATTGCGCCTATTACTATAGATATGGCTTTAACGCGCAAATGTAATTACCGATGTGTTTTTTGTTATGGTCAGCTTCAGGCAAACGACGAAAAAAAGATGACCAAAGAGGTAATTTTTAGATTTCTTAATGATGCCGCAGAAATTGGAGTAAAAGCAGTAAGTTTTGTGGGTGATGGAGAAAGCACCTGCTCTCCCCATTTATACGACGCTATTATCAAAGGCAAAAGTAATGGTTTGGATATAGCTTTGGGCACTAACGGTTCTTTGCTCAAAAAAGAAAGATTAGAGGAAATTCTGCCTTGCCTTACCTATCTAAGGTTTAATTTTTCTGCAGGAGAACCAAAAAGATATAGTGAAATTATGGGGGTTCCAGAGCAATTTTATTATAAAGTTTGTGATATTATAAAAGAAACGGTGCGTATCAAAAAAAAGAAAGAACTTGATGTAACTATTGGCATTCAGATGGTTTTGATGCCCCAATTTGCTGACCAGATTATTCCTTTTACAAAGCTCGGCAAAGAACTCGGAGTTGATTATGCGGTGATTAAACACTGTAGTGACGATGAGATGGGTAGTTTGGGCGTAAATTATTCCCAGTATTTTCAATTAGAAAATCTATTAGAACAAGCAGAGGGTTTCTCTGATGAAAATTATTTAGTTAAGGCAAAATGGTCTAAAATTTTGAGTGGGGGCAAAAGAAAATATTCCCAATGTTTTGGTCCTCCTTTTATGATGCAGATTTCCGGTTCTGGACTAGTAGCTCCATGTGGCGCATTTTTTAACACCAGATATAAGAAGTTTCATATTGGTAATATTACAGAGTCGTCTTTTAAAAAACTCTGGCAAAGTAAACGCTATTGGGAAGTTATGGATTATCTTGCCTCTAAAAAATTTGACGCCAAAACAATGTGCGGTACCCTTTGTCTTCAACACAAAATAAATGAATTTTTATGGGATTTAAAAAAAGGCAAAACAGTGCTTAAAGAACCAGAAGGAGAGAAACCAATGCATATTAATTTTATATAAAAACCGGCAACCAAAATATTAATATGAAAATTAGTTTCAAAGCCATTGTTAAAAAAATAATCGGCCAAGCAGTTAAAAAGAAAAATATATTTATTTATCTCTGCTTGCTTTTGATTGTGGGTATTTTCCTTGTTTTAAGCATTTATTTTCCTTGGAATGATGTTTTTAAAGAACCGATTAGATATGCGGCTGATGATGGAGTCTATCATATGAGAATCGTAGAAAATTTACTTTTAGGAGACCATTATCCCCAAAGAATTTATTTTGACCCTTATACCTTTTTTCCTTATGGCACATATATTCATTTTGCTCCACTTTACGACCATTTCTTAGCAGGCATTATTTGGATAGCAAGTTTAGGACAACCAACACTAGAAATAATTAATAAAATTGCGCCTTTCTATCCGCCAGCTTTAGGCGCTTTAACAGTAATATTGTTATTTTTTATTGGTAAGGCGCTGTGGGGAATTTTTGGTGGGCTCTTGTCTGCTTTTTTGTTGGCAATTTCTGGTTCTTTTTTGTTTAGGTCATTATTGGGGGCTGTCGACCACCATCAGGCAGAGGCATTGTTTTCTTCAATGGCTGTTTTGTTTTTAATTTTGGCTTTTCAACACTATCCAAAGCACAAATTTTCTCTTTATACAATTTTAGCTGGTATTGGCTTGGGACTTTATTTTTTATTTTTTAACGGTGCCTTGCTTTTTTTATTTATCTTTTTTGTTTCCATAGTCCTTTATTATTTAATTGAATTTCTTTCTGGAAGAACGCCCAACTGGATTTTGGCTTGTGGAGGAGCAATATTTCTAATTGTCTTGCTTATGATTACACCGTGGCTGGGGAGGTATCCTGATTTAAAAAATGCTCCTCTTTACAATATCAATCATTTGGCTTCTATTATTTTAGGGATTTTAGGATTTTTAGTTTTTTATCTATTGGGAAAATTTGTGAGAAAACGAAATTTAAAATCTTGGATGTTTTTTTTCTTTATGATTATTTGTGCGGTTTTTTGTTTGCTATTTTTGATATTTTTAATTCCTTCTGTGTGGCAGGGAATTGTGGAAAGTTTTAAATTTATTAACACGGGATATATCTCTCAAAAAGGTCCAATGGAATGGCGGGATGTGGCAAGAGAGTCAATAGGCGAGATGGGGCCTTTGACTATTCAGGGGGCCTATAATAGAATTGGTATTCCATTTTATTTGTCGTTTATTGCTGTTGGTATTTTGGTTTATCAGTTTATTAAAAAAAGAAAGCCAGAATATTTATTAATAATAATTTGCTTTTTTGTTTTTGTGGCGCTAACCGGGTCTTTGTTTCCGGTTATTGGGCAAAATAAGCTGATTTATTATTTAGCAATTTTTGTTGCTTTGCTTTGTGGTTTTTTGATAATCAAAGGAGTGCGATTTGCTGTTTCTGGCTGGAAAATTTCTAAAAACTTTAAAGCAGGAAACTATTTAAAATTTGGCTCATTTTTATTATTATTTAATATAGTGTTTTTTGTATTTTATCCGTTTCCTTTAAATTTAATTAATCGGTTTCCCGATAATTTGCCTAGAGTGATAGGTGATGCTTTATCTACCGCTAATACGGGAGCAATAGGAAGGCAGCAAGATTGGTATGATGCCCTGCAATGGCTTAAAGAAAATACTCCTGACCCGGGAGTGGATTATTATGCATTATATGAGGGACCGGGGATGAGCGCCGAATCTGGATTGGCTAATCCTTATCCTTATCCGGAATCTGTTTATGGTATTATGGCGGGATGGGATTCGGGACATATGATAACCTACTATGCTCAAAGAATGCCTCATGCTAATCCTTTTCAGCAAGGATTGACTCGCAAAGGTTTTCCCGGAGAAGCTGATTTTTTTCTTACCCAAAGCGAAGAAGAAGCAGTTAGTATTGCTGATTTTTTGAAAACTAGATATGTTATTACCGATACAGGAGGGTGCGACGCTTATGGGGGTTTTTACTCCAAGGCGCTTTGGTTGGGCGTTTTAGACCTCTTTTATTTTCAAGAAAATGAGGAGGGTCCGACTGGAGAAGCAAAACCGGTCTATGATAGTTCAACTTGTGCCCGCTTGCATTTTCTCGATGGCACTATTTTTGAATATGATGATTTTTATGTTCCGGCACTGACTAGATTTCGTTTAGTATATGAATCAGAAAACACAAGTAGAAATTTTGCTTTTGAAGGCAGAGAGATAGCAGAGATAAAAGAAATTAAGCTTTTTGAGTATGTGCCTGGAGCAACGCTTATCGGCCCTGCAAAAGATGGGCAGGAAGTTGTTATTTCAACTAATATTATTACCAACCAAGAAAGAGCTTTTACCTATAAGCAGAGCACTATTGCCCAAGACGGATTGTTTCAATTTATTGTTCCATATTCTACCGATGGGGAGTTTGTAGAAAACGGTACTAAGTATGAGGTTTTTGCCGAGCCCTATATAATAAAGATTGACGGCTATGAATGGGAACTTAATGTCAGAGAGGATTCAATAATGACAGGAGAGATTATTGAAGTAGAATTAGAAGAGCGCGACAATTAACAACTATTCCGCTGATGTTTCGCTGATGACTATGCTAATAATACCGCTAATAAATCGGCGGACACATAGTGTAAGTTCAGCGATTAAAATAATTATTAAAAAATAATAAGAAACATATGCTAAAAAAAATTATCCATTTCATAAAATACCATAATGCTTTTTCTATTGGTGTAATGATATTGTTTTTGGGCGTTGGTATTTCTTTGGCCGCCAGCCCAGAGGCAAGAGATTTTTTTATTGCTTCAAAAGATGTAGCATATTCAAAAGATAATAGCTACATTCTTTCATCTGACTTAGATAGTTGGGATTTTAATTTAAAAATAATAGATGTTAAAGAAGATGATGAACACTATTATATAATTTATACCTATGACACTATTGCGGTGTATGACTATATTTGGAAACCCCGAACACAGGAAGAGGTATTAAGGGTTTTTAAGGCAGTACTGGAAGAAACAGGGGAGGACCTAGGGCTTTATGCGGCAGATAAATTAAGCCAAGTAGTTGAATATGAGCTGGGCTATTTAAGAGAAGTTCAGGGGCTTCAGCAAAAAGAAGGGCTAAGCAAAAAAGTTGTGGCTACGGAGTATTCTGGTCTAATCGGTAAGCGGCTTAGCCCTAAAGAAAAAGAATTTCCCGGCTATGTGCCAGTAGTGGAGCCAAAAATAGCTATACAAGAAACAGAACAAGAAGAAAAGTTGGTTGATGAAGAAAAAGAAATATTAGAAGAAACGTCAGAAGAAGAAACAATAGAACAAGAAGAATCAGACGAAGCAGAGCAGGAGCATTATTGTGAAGAACCAAAAAGAGAAGCAGTTGATAGAGACATTATTGCCCAAATGATTGAAGAGGCTTTGAGAAACAGAGGATTATTAGCATCTGCTGATACGGTGGATCAAATTTTTGCCGCCGACTTAGTTGCTTTGGATGTGTATATAACCACTACTATGAATACTTCTCAAGAGATAACGCTCAAATCATCGCAGGCAGGCTCAAACTTTGTAACAACCAGCGGAGCTTCCAATGGAGAACTTTCTTCTGTAGAAGGAAACAAAATAATTTACACACCAAAAGAAGGTTTTAGAGGAGACGACCAGTTTACATACCAGGCATATATT
>CAZWYU010000020.1:0-16949 GCA_964638595.1 uncultured Candidatus Saccharibacteria bacterium | reverse complement strand
AACCAATCAAAGAAAATTTTATCATCTGAACTTTTTTGACTATTATAGTATTCTTTAGGGTATTTTAGCTTAAAACCATATTCTTTATTTGCATATGTTGTCCAACCAGCGGTCTCGTCTGGTTTTAAAAGTGTAGGACTTTGTGTCGCGCTAGAGCTTGGCTTTGGTGAAGTCTCTGGAACTTGGTTCTTCCCCAAGTACCAAGCACTGGCTCCAACCGTAACCGCTAGCGCAAGGACTATTAAAATTCCAAGAGGGGTGGAAATTCCTTTGTTCAGAATTCTGTTAATCTTTGATTTTTTATTCATATTTTTGGATATATTTTTTTCTTTATATGTATTCTTTTCCTCCCCCTTTCTAAGGGGGAGGATATAGGAGGGGGTTTGTTGTCTTTCCTTCCCTCCTCTTTTTTTAAAAAAGAGGGGAAAATAGGGATGGCTCTAGTTATTTTTACCCTTATTTCCTTCCCTTATAAAAGCTGGCACATCCCACTTATTCTCTTCTTCTATCATTTTTTGCATATCTTCTTCAGCTTTTTTGTGTAAATCCAAAGCATTGTGTCTTATTGTCTCTTTTGTGTTTATCTTAGGAGAAATTTTTATTTTTTTTATTTTTTTCTTTTTTAAAATTTGTTTTTTAGATTTTGTTTTTTTCTCTTTCCCTTTGGGCTTTGTCTTTTCTGCAATTTTTTTTACAAGTTTTTCTTCGGATTTTTCTACAGGTTTTTTTTCTATTTTTATTTCTTCCTGTTTTTCTTCTTTTTTTTCTTCTTTTCTCTCCTCTTTTTTTTCTGGATTGGGCATTTTCTTTTTTGGTTTTTTCTTTATTTCTTTTTCACAGCCAACAGCCATCAAAGTAATTCTTATTTTATTTTTATATTTATTGTCTTGGCCAATGCCAAAAATTATTCTTGCTTTGGAATTGATGTTTCCAATTTTTTCACAAATTTTTGCCACTTCGCTCATTTTTAAATCTTTTCCGCCACTAATATTGAAAAGTATTCTATCAGCTTCATTTGTATTATAGCTGATTAAAGGATTATTAAATATGGCTTTTAGGGCTTTTTCTGATCTATCCTTGCCCTTAAAAATCTCTGAATGAAGATAAGTTAAGGATTTTTCGCTCTCTATTACAGATTTAAAATCCGAAAAATCAAGATTAATTAAGCCCGGAAGATAAAGCGTTTCAATCAGTCCTTCCAACATAGAAACTAACATATCGTTCATTGAAGAGAGGGATCGGTCAACGGGAGTATTTTTATTAACTATTTTAAAAATTCTTTGATTGGGCATTATTGTGTAGGTGTCAAGCTTAGCTTTCAAGTTTTTAAGGCTGTTTGAGGCAATTTTTTTTCTTTCCTGTCCTTCAAAAGAAAAAGGCTGGGTGAACATACCAAAAGTTTTTATACCCAGCTCTTTAGCGATTTCTGCAAAGACCGGTGAAGCACCAGAACCAGTGCCACCGCCCAAAGAAGAAACAAATATACAGATATCATTGTTCTGCAAAAGTTTAGCTATTCTATTTTTCTCTTTTAAAGCGGATTTTTCCCCAATTTCTGGCCTCATTCCACAGCCCAATCCCATAGTGAAATCTTTGCCAAAATAAAAAGTTTTTGCTTGTTTGGGGATTTGTTTAATGGCTTGAATATCAACATTGGCTACAATAAATTTAATTTTATCAAGATGAGGAATCTTTGTTTTAGAGATTTTTTTAGCAATTTCAGAAACAATAGAACCGCCGCCGCCGCCGATGCCAATAATGCTTATTTTAGGATAATATACCTTCCCATTGTCTATTTTTTCCATATTATTTTAATTTAACTTCAATTGACTATTAAGTCAAACTTTTAAAAAGTGTTTTTTGAGCGATATAATTTTTTTTCTCCTTTTTAGAAAAGATTCCTATTTTTCCATAAACTCCATCATAGCCAGGATTAATAATTACCTTTCCTTCTCTTGCTCTTATAATTCCTTCTGCAATTTCTGGCAGGGTTATTCTTTGCAATTCTTTTTTATCAATATTTAAAAGTATATTAAGCTCCGTGTTAAAGATTTTTAAAAGCTCTTGATATTGTTGAACAACTTTTTTAGTGTTAACACCGCAACTAAAAACTTCAGCTATAATTTCCTTTAATGGAATTAGACTTTTAAAGGGAATGGCTGTTTTTGGTTTAAATCCTTTTTGCTGGTTTGCTAGTTCTTCTATTCTATGAGCTACTCCAAGAGTCAATGGCTTGCCACAGACTGGACAAATGTTATTATATTTTTTACTTTCTTCTGGGGATAAAGATAAATTGCAACTTCTATGACCGTCATAATGATATTTTCCTTCTTGGGGATAAAACTCAATAGTATATAGAAATCCTTTTCTTGTTTTAATTGCTTCTGCAATAGATTTATAACTAAGATCTGTTTCAAAAACATTGGCTTCCCTGCCAAGCTTTTCGGGAGAGTGAGCGTCTGAATTTGAGATTAAAGTTAATTTCTGACCTTCTGGCAGGCGCCAAATTAAAGCCGGGTCAGCGGATAGGCCAGTTTCTAAAGCATATATATTTTTGCTCTCTTCTTCAAAACACTCTTCTAGTGAATCAAAGCCCGATTTTGAACCAAACAAACCAAACCAAGGAGTCAAAACATGAGCAGGCACTATCAAACATTCGCTTGAAACATCTAAAACAATTTTTAATAGTTCTTTTGAATCCAATCCTAAGATAGGTCTTCCGTCTGCTTTTAAATTTCCTATTTCAGACAATCTTTTGTTTATTTTTTCTACAACTTCAACAGAAGGAGCCAAGACAACAATGTGAATTTTTCTTACCTTTCCCTTTTTTGAATAAATACAGCTAATTTCTGAAGTTAAAAGAAAACGAACTGGACTGTTTTTCAATTTTAATAGTCCCTTTTCAGCTGGTTCTAATTTTTCTTTTATTTCTTTAAGCCACAGAGGATGAGTAAAATCTCCAGTACCAACTACTTGAATTCCTTTTTTTTCAGCAATTTCTGCTAAATGTTCTAAATCACTACTAGGAGAAGTGGCTCTGGAATATTTAGAATGAAGATGTAAGTCAGCAATAATTTTCATAATTTAAAAACGGTAAAGATTATTCCTCCCCCTCCTTAATCCTCCCCCTCAAAGAGGGGGAGGAAAGAGATAGGGGTGGCTCTAGTTATTTTTACCCTCATTTCTTTCCCCTCAAAGAGGGGGAGGAATTTTGTTTTTATTTTCTCTCTCTTATGGGTGAGAATCTTTGAGGATCTCCACCCTCTCCTCCCCCTTTCTAAGGGGGAGGATATAGGAGGGGGTTTTTACAATTCCAGTTCTTTATTTATCGACTGCATAGAATTGAGAGCGATTTCTAAAAATTCTTCTAGGGATAAATCAAGGTAGTCTTTACATTTAGAAATTGTTTCTCTATTGGCACCAGAAGCAAATCTTTTTTCTTTAAATCTATTCAAAATATTTTCGAGATTTAAATCATTTATTTTTTTAGAAGGCAAAACTAAAGTAGAAGCTACGATTAAACCGCTAGTTGGGTCAGCCACAAACAGAGCTTTAGCCATTAAACTTTCTGGTTCTATGCCGTGAATTTCATTGTGAGTTTTAACTGCCTCACATATTTCTTGGCTATAACCTTCTTCTTTCAGTATCTCTGCTCCTATTAAAGAATGCTTATCTGGATCATCTTTTGTTTGTTCATAATCAATGTCATGTAAAAGTCCAGCTATACCCCAAATTTTTTCATCTTCTCCAAAGTGCTTAGCTAATCCCTTCATTATTATTTCAACTGCTAGACAATGCTTAAACAGATTTTTATTTTCTACTTTTTCTTTTAATAAATTGTAGGCTTTTTCTCTTGGCATAATACATAATTAATTTTTAATTTCTAACCCCCATTTTTTTTAATCAGGGGATTTACCCCCTCTTTTTTTAAAAAAGAGGGGGTGTTTCCTCCCCCTCCTCTTTCCTCCCCCTTTCTAAGGGGGAGGATATAGGAGGGGGTTGTTACAAATTAACAAATTAACGAATTAACGAATTGCGATTCACGATTAACTGTTCTTTTTTATATTTTAAAATAGTTTTAACGGTTTTTTGTTTTTTGGATAATTTTTAATCTTTTTTAAGAAATTATTATTAGACCATTCCCATAGATTTTTAGCATTTAAGAATCCGTCTATATCTTCTTCAAAATTTAACAATTCTTTAAATTCATAAACTCCTTTTTCTTTTGAAAATTTATGAGGACAATTTCTATCTCCCCCGGTTATTCTAGCTTCTACAAGTTTGTTTCTCTTCTTTGCTCCGCATATTTCACATTCCTGATATTGGTCTAATCTCAAAATCCATCTTTTTTTAGCTTTTTTATTTAATGGAGCGTTTTTGTTATAAGCGTTGAGATAAGCGGCTAACTGCAAAGAATATTCGTTCCATATGCCCGAGCCAGTTTTAATGTCTAATATTCCATATTCTCCATCTATTTCTAATAATATATCAAGAGTACCGGAATAATAATTTTCAAAATCATAAACCTCTTTTTCAATATCGTTTTTTGAATTAAGAATTTTAATCTGATAGTTATCTGCCCATTTTTGGAAAGCCAAAACAGAAGGTTCTAACCTTTTATCAATTTTTTCTTTATCACCTCTTAAAAAATTTTCTATTGTTGTATGAACCGTAGTTCCCCAATTAGCAGCTTGATTTAATATAGCTTGGGCAGTAGCAAAACTTTTGTGCTTTGCATAATAATAAAAAAGTCCCGGCTTAGAAATAATGCCAGTAATACTAGTAACTCTTGGTAGCCATACCCCTTCAATCATATGGCCATTTTTTGCTTTAAATTCTTCTATTGTCATTACTTGGTTGGTTTTTTAATTATAACTTTATACAAACTTTCTAAAAAATCTCCTCCAGCGTATCCGGCAACAAAAGCAACAGCAGTTGAAAAACCAACAGTCAGAACATCGCTAGCCAGTTCTTTGACTGCTGCAGCCACTAACAGTCCCATTACTCCAGAGATAATCATCATAGTTAAAAAATATGGCAAATCAAAACCAACATTTTTATAGGAATACTGATGTTTTACATAACCCATCAGTCCCCTAACAACTCCGCCACCAAAACCGGCGATTAAAACAAAAGTATAAAACATAATAATTTTTAATTATTATAATATCTTAACATAATAATTTAGATTTTTAAATCCTTGCTTTTTAAAAGAAGATGGCTTATATTATTAGCAGTTCATATTATAAGGAGGCATAAATGCAAAGAGGTTTTATTGATATTGAAGACAAGTTCTTCTGTTCTGAAGGAGAAGTTTATCATCTGCGTATTTCTAAAGAAGATAAACTAGCCTATATTAGAGAACAAGTGTCATTCGAGATTCTTGAAGATAGAAAGAAATTGAATAATCTGATTACCCAAGCTGGTTATCTTTTAGAGGAACTCGGTTATGGGTTGGCAAGAAAGAATAGTTTTATTAACTATGAGAGACAAACTGTTACAATTGGAATTACTCTTTGACTAGAGAACGGCAAGCTAAATAGCTTGCCGTTGTTTTATCTGACTTTAATAGACTTGTGATGAGCCCTTATCTCAATCTCTATCTCACTGGGCGCTATTACAAAGTCTTCAGCGCTAGTGATTGATATCCCTTCTATAGATTCAGCGATTTCTGCTTCCTTTAAAAGTATTTCCTTGTCTATTTCATCTACTGTTTCAGTACGGATAAATCTATCAAGACCAAGCTTTTTAAGAGCCAAAAGTGCTTTTTGAGTGTTAGAAATATTTACTTTCGGCGGCGTTTGCCTCCAGCCAAACCAACCACTTGAAAGAGCTATTGTTTTTTTGCCATTTTTAGTGAGCTCTTTGCGATGTCTTGTTCCATATTGATAAACCTTTTTACTGGCAATATCTAGCTTTTGTTGAAGGGGTTGAATTTCTTCACTCATTTCCTTTTTAATTCTTTCTATTTCTTCGTTTTTTTGATTACCAAGTTCAATTATTTGTCTTTTGAGCCAACCGATTTCTCTTATCAATTCATTTATTTCTTTTAAATTCTTGGGGGTTTCTATCTTATTCATTGTATCCTCCTTTTTGAATTTGCTGTTTAATTTATAACATCAATAAATTAAAAAATCAATAAAAAACCCCTATTCTATAGGGGTTGATAAGGCGATAGCTTGATGTACTATGTTCCAAACCTCTTCTGATGGTTTTGGAACTTCGTACACTTTTTCGGAGTAAGAAAGAAATCCTTCCTCTCTTACATTTTTTCCCTCACCCTCACAAAAAAATATTCGGATAATGGGAGGAATTAAGGGATTGCATAAATCGCAGACCCTTATTTCTAACCCGCCTTTCTTTGGCTCCACGCTCTCCAGATAACAGCTCATATACGCCTCCTTTTTTAAACTTTTTTTATTATAACACAAAACAAATATTATTTCAACATTTTAATCCCCAGACCAGAAACCTTAGCTCCCGCAATAATAATAATCCAAGCAAATATAGACCAAGCAATTAAATTAAAAAGTTTAAAAATATTTTCTTGGGGAAAAACTTTTTCTATTTGTTCTTGAATATTTTTTTGAATTTGTTCTTCTATTTCTTTTGGGTTAAGATCTTTTGAAAATTCTTTTTCTTCAATTTCCAGTTGTGTATTATTAGATTTAAAAATTGAGGGTAAATCTTTTTTCCCTTGAATCACATTATATGAAGAGAAAACAGTCCAGCCAATCAAAAAGATACCTATTATTAGAAGAATAAAACCAATGGGTTTATTTTGAGACATATTTTTTTTAAGTTAATTAATTATAAACTCGCTGGTAATAAACTCGTTGGTATTAAATACCAACGGACTTAAACCCTTTATTTTATTGATTTTTTGCCCGTTGGTATTAAATACCAACGGACTAGAAATTATAGTTTTTTATGTTCACAAATATCTTTGAAATCGCAATTTTTGCATTGCCAGCCAGGGGTAGCTTGAAAGTCACTATTTTTAATTTCTTCAATTTTTTTTAAAAGCTCTATTTTAAAACTTTCTTTTTCGTTGTCATCTGAAGCAAAAGAAAGTTTTTTTCCATCATTGAGATAATAATAGCTTAATTTCTCCGGCGATTGATTAAATATTTGTTCTATTGCTAGTTGATAAATTAAGAGCTGTTTTTTATCTTCTTTCTTTAATTTTTCTTTACCCTTGCCGGTTTTATAATCTATAATTTCTAAATTGCCGTTTGAAAGTCTGTCTATTCTGTCAATTTTTCCTTTAATGATATTATCCCCTATTTTTAAATTAAATTCCAGTTCTAAGCCAAGTTTTTTCTCCAACAAGGCAATTTTTGCTTTATTATTGATAAAATCATTGAGAAAAATTTTTAAAATTTCCTTTCCTTTTTTAAAAAATTCTTTCTTTTGGCTTTCATTTTCATACCAGTCATCAATCCAATTTTTATTATAAAGTTCAAAGATATTTTTTAATTCTTCTTTCTTATCCATTTTTTTTGCCTCTTCCTTGTTATAAAAAAGATTTTTTTGGTCTTTATTTTCCTCTTCAAATTTTAATTGCACAAATTGGTATAAAGTATTGTGTATTGTTTTTCCAAAACTAAAAACAGCGCTACCTTTCCTAGGAATTTTTAAAATATGGGCAAATTTATATTGTAAAGGGCAATTTTCAAAGGCAGCTATCTGGGAATAAGAAAAATAAGGCGGAAGAGTTTTTTGGATTTTAGAATTTTTTCTCTTTTTCCTTTCCTTTTTTTCTTCCAAAAAATCAGTTTCTTCTGAAGAAAGTTCTTTAATTGAGTCTAGATTAAGGTCTTTCAAAAAAACGGATAATTTCTTTTTTCTTTTTCCTCCATAATCATCTGCTGAAGTAAAAAATAATCCTTTTTTAGCTCGAGTCATAGCTACATAAAACAATCTTCTTTCTTCTTGTAAGTGAAAGTCTCCTTCAGGAACAATTTCTTTTACTATTTCATTAGGAATTTCTATCGGGTCTTTTTTTTGAATAGTAGGAAATTTTTTATCTACTAAATTAGGAATAAATACATAGTCAAATTCCAGCCCTTTGGCAGAATGAATAGTCATTATCTTAACCTCGTCTAAACTATTTTCCATATCAAAATCAAGCGAACCGACTTCTCCTGATTCAATTTCCATTTTTATTTTATCCACAAAATTAGCAAGAGTAGCTTCATTTTGGTTTTCCTCAAATTCTTTAATTAATTTATAAAATTGGGTTATAAGATTGAGGTCTCGTTCCCTTTCTGTTTTTATAAGATATTGTAGATAACCTGATTCTTTTAAAAAAGCAATAAAAATCTCTCCTATATTTTTTTCTCTGGCTAAAGAAGAATGTTTTTTGATTAATTCCAAAAGGTTCTGAATTTTTTGGATAATCTCTTGATTAAGATTAGGAACCAAACTGATATTTTTAAGGATATCATAAAGAAGCTTGCCTTTTTTGCTCGCAAAGTAATTAATTTTAGCTAAGTCTTCCCAAGGAATATCCAAAACCGGAATAGATAAAAGTCGCGATAAAGCAGAGCCTTCGTAATAATTGTTTAGCACTTTAAAATAGGCAAGAATATCCAAAATAACCGGTTGATTATACAATCCCTTGGAAGCCATAAAATTATAAGGAATTCTTTGTCTATCCAGTTCTTGAGTTATCTGTTTTGCTGATTGATTAGCTCTAACCAAAATGGCAATATCAGCAAAACCGGCATCTTTGTCTTTCTCCAATATTTTTATTATCTTTTCGGCTATCCCCTGAATTTCCTTATTTATTGTTTTAAAATGAAGATGTTCAATTTGGGCTTGGACTTTATTTTGAGACAACAATCGCTTATCTATTTTTTTAAAATTTTTAATACTAATGCCTTTTTGTTCTGCTTGTTGCCTGATTTTCTTATCTTGATTAAGTTGATATTCCAAGCGATGGGGATTATTTAATTGGATAAAATTATATGACAAGTCTAGAATATTTTGGGGCGAACGGTAATTATTAGTCAAAACTATTTCTTGCGATTCGGGATAATCGTTTTTAAACTGAAGAACATTATTAATTGAAGCCCCTCTCCAGCGGTATAAGCTTTGGTCATCATCTAAAGAAACCGTAAGATTGTTTTTAGGGGCAGCCAAGAGTTTAATCAGTTCATATTGAGCCCAATTAGTATCCTGAAATTCATCAACTAAGATATATTTAAATTGTTCTCGGTATTGTTGTAAAATCTTTGGTCTTTTTTCAAATAATTTGAGGGTGTAATTAATCAAATCTCCAAAATCCAAAGTATTATTTTTCAAAAGAAGATGTTGATAAATATGGTAGGCATTAGCTAACTCTTTTATTCTTTGTAATTCTACTTCTTCATCTTTTGCCTCTCTTTGGTCTTTCTTATTATTCGCTTGATTAAGAAAAATTCCATCATCAAAATTTCTTTTTAGTTTATCGGCATATTCTAAATAATTTTCCGGATAAATGGCCTCGTCTTTGCATCTTGAAAAATGATTTAGCAAAGAATGGATGAACTTAGTTGGATTTCCCATTGGCCTATAATAATCAAGTTCTAATTTGTCTAAGTTTTTTCTTAATAATAACCAGCCGGCAGTCTGCTCCATTAATTTAAAATCGGTTGATAGCCCTATGTCAAGCCCGTGCTCCTGTAATATTCTTTGGCAAAATGCATGAAAAGTGGAAATCCAAAGCTCAACATAGCCGTATGGCAAAATCTGATCTACTCTTTCTTCCATTTCGCCAGCCGCCTTTTCGGTAAAAGTTACAGCTAAAATCTCTTCTGATTTGGCTAAATTATTATCTATTAAATAAGCTAATTTTTTGGTAATAACCGTAGTTTTACCGGTTCCGGCTCCAGCTACTATCAAAAGAGGTCCACTTTTGTGGATAACTGCTTCTCTTTGCTTTTTATTTAAGTTTTGAAGATATTTTTTGTTTAAAGCTTTTGCCATTTTTCTGCTTATTTGTTTCAATTTTACTTCAAATTTTCTTATAATTCAAATTATAGTTTTTTTAATTTGAGACCCATTTTTTATTCTACAGCTTATTAACCTTTTTTATAAAAAATCGGGGCCATTTGACCCCGATATGAATTTACTTGCGGATTTTATAATGTGCTCAAATTAAACCTGAATGTTTCTTGGTGTTTTCCATTACAGTCCCAATAATCAACCAAGAAAGTCGCCAGTGATTCATATGAACCCAAACATTCTGGGCATTTTGCTTGAACCACAAAATATCCTTCTTTTCTTAACTCCGGAAACCTAGCTGGACTCAATTGACTACTCAAACCATGAAGAGTAATTAATTGAATATGTTGATTGTCTAAAGTTACGTAATTGCTTGTCTTGTCCTGAAGAACTATTTGCACTGAATAAGCTTTAGTTCCTTCGTTGTAGGTTTTATTTACAATTTTGAACAAGTATAAGCATAAATATGGGCATTCTTTAGACACAGCTTCATACCTGATAAATTCTAGATTAACCTCTGGCTCAATAACTCTGGTTACACATGAGTCTTGATAGAGAGGCCGATTTTGTAAAGGTGCTATTGTTGTCGCCGTTGTTGCTGGCGCTATTTCTGTTTGAGTGGCACATAGTCCAATTGCTAAAAAAATAGCTAGGGCTACCACGCTTAGAGAGACATATACCATCATCTCTTTCATTTGTTCCTCCTTTTGAGTTTTGGGTTTTAGCCACGGTTCTTACCCCTTAACCCATAGAAGGATAATTTATCACCCCCGTTAACAGTTTAAGCTATATCTTACAATTTATTTACTTTTTGTCAAGATTTTTAAATTTTGTCTGATTATTATAAGAAAATTTGACATATTTGATAAAATAATCTAGAATTTTAAAAAATGTTCCAAAAGGAGGTTGATTGAAGTGAAAGGCAGAATAGCCGTTCTGTTGGCTCTGCTGGTTCTCTCGGTCAGCATTATAGGAATTGCTGATTATTATAGAGGTCCAGTAGCAAATTTCAACTGGGAAGTAGTGAATAACCGAGTTTTCTTTGATGCTAGGAGTTCTTATGGCTGGGGACCGTTGGAATATAGTTGGAGCTTTGGTGACGGCACAGGAAATGTTTACACGTCTCTCTCTCGAATTTCTCACTTTTATACCTATGGAAGGCAATATTACGTAACTCTGACCATTAGAGATGCGTTAGGAAAAATTGATTCTCAAGGTTATTGGGTATCTGTCCCAAATACTCAAATAATCTCTAGTACAAGTTTCAATTTTGATCTTCCAATACCAGCCAAAATGTTAATAGGTGTTCTTTTCTTGATTTTAGGGGCAATATACATTTCCTGTCCCTAATCACATTCGGGGCGTTGGTTTTTTAACAGCGCCCATTTTATTTCTTTAAATATAATATTTATGATAAGCTAATTCAATATGCAGGGAATCGCTATTTTTTACAAACCAAAAGGAAAAACCTCTTATGACATAATAAGAGAGCTTAAAAAACGGATTAGAAAAGAAAAAATTGGGCATGGAGGCAGTTTAGATCCTTTAGCAGAAGGAATTTTAATTATTGGCATAGGAAAAGAAGGGACAAAGCGATTAACTAAATTTTTAAAAGGCGAAGAAAAAGAATATTTAGCTGATATTGCATTGGGCGCTATTTCAGACACTTATGATGCTGAAGGGAAAATTATTCCTCAAGATATAGGCCAAGATGTATATCGCAAATGGCCTTCTAAAAATAAACTTAATGAAGTTTTAAATAGTTTTTTAAATAATTATTTTCAAACTCCGCCGAAGTATTCTGCTGTTAAGGTTAAAGGCGAACCTGCCTATAAATTAGCAAGGCAAGGTGAAAAATTTTTTTTAAAGCCAAAAAAAGTAGAGATTAAATCAATAGAATTATTAAGCTATAAAACTGATAAAGATGAAGCTTTTTTAAAATTAAAGTTTATTGTGAGCTCTGGTTTTTATGTTAGAAGTTTTGCTAATGATTTAGGAGAAAAATTAGGAACAGGCGCTTATCTTCAAGAATTGAAAAGGACAAGAATTGGAAGCTTCAAAATAGAAGAAGCTTTAAAAATAGAGGATATAGAAAAAAATTTTTTAGAGTTCTGTTTTAAAGCTACCGGCAGGGTTCAAGGTGTTTTTTTTAGGGATACTTCTAGAAGATGGGCAAAAAAGCTCAATCTTAAGGGTTATGCTAAAAATTTACCCAATAGAGTAATAGAAATTATTGCTCAAGGAGAAAATTCTCATCTAGATAAATTTCTAGAAAAGATAAAAAAAGGGCCGATTCTGGCAAGAGTTGATGAATATAGCTATTATTTTAGAAAGCCGCAATCTGAATATTCTAAATTCAATATTTATTAAGATATTTTTGCATAAAATCCCAAAAAAAGATTAAATACATTATTAAAACCTTGACAAAATTTTTAAATAAGTATATAACAATTATATGAGAGCTAAGAATCTCTTATAACATATTTTAGGTCAGTCTCCACAAGAACCTAAAGAGATTCTACCTCTAAGAAGAGGGTGCAAGGAGTAAAAATTTTTCCTCCGAAACACCCTCTTCAAGTAGCTCTTTTTTTAAGCGCCGGTAGTGTCACCCCCTTAACGCACCTCCCAGCGCGCCCCAAAAAGGGGGACCTTGCATATAGGCCCCCCTTTTTTATTTTACTAGTGAAGCAAAAGGGGGAGGAGTAACTCCACTCTTTTAAAAAAAGAGGAGGTTAAGGAGGGGGATTTCCTTTATTATTCTCTCTTTTTTAAAAAAAAGAAGAGGATGCTTAAAGTAAAGGTTTCTTTCTAAATACAAATTTCTATAAATCTAGTACAAACCCTTGACAAAATTTTTGAGTGGTGTATAATAGCAATATACGAAGCTTCTTCGTATTATCTCCGGGAGAAGTGTGAAGGAATTCCACTCCTGAAACACTTCTCCCAACCAGTTCTTTATTTTGTTCTTCATTCTTTATTTTTTTTTAAAGGGATCTCTTTTTTTGAGACCCCTTTTTCTTTATAACTCTCCCTCTATAATTTTCTTTCTAATAGACTCAAGCTTTCTTTCTAAAAACCAAAGATTGTGAATTGTTAAAAGTCTGCCTCCTAATGGCTCTTTTGCTTTAAATAGAAAATTAATTTGAGCTTTTGTCCATTTCTGACAAACTGGACATTTGCAATCTTTTTCAATCGGTTCAAAGGATTTTTTATATTTACTGGAAGTTAAATTAAGATAACCGTTTCTAGTCATAGCTGTCCCGTGTCTTGCAATTCTTGTAGGCATAGCGCAATCAAAAAAATCAATGCCCCTTTTGACTATTTCTTCTATTGTTTCTAAATCCCCTATTCCTAATAAATGATGAGGTCTTTCATAATCAATCTTTTCATTCACCCAATCAATTATTTTATACATTTCTTTTTTGTCTTTTCCCAAAGCTCCGCCAATAGCAATACCAAAAACATCTAAGTTATTTACAAATTTGGTAGATTCTATTCTTAAATCCTTAAAAACCCCGCCTTGGATAATTCCAAAGGCTCTTTGTTTTTTTGTTTTAAAATCTTTCAAAAACTTTTCAAACCATTTATGGCTTAAATCCATTTCTTTTTTTGCGGTTTTTTTATCATCTAAAGGAGAGCCACAAACATCTAAAAGGTAAACAAAATCAGCTCCTAATTTTCTTTGAATTTGACAAGAAAGTTCTGGAGTTAAATATATTTCTCTGCCGTCTCGCGGAGACTTAAATTTAATTCCCATTTGGGTTGTTGTTACTAAATTTTTCCCTTTCTTATTCTTACTTTCCTTATCTGGAAAAATAGAACTAATTTTTCCCAAGCCTTGTTCGCTTCCTTTTCCTAAAGAGAATGCTTGGAATCCTCCAGAATCAGTAAAGATTGGCTTTTGAAAGTTAAAAAAATCGTGTAAATCACCTACTTCATTAACTCTATTTAGGTCTAGAAAGTGAAAACTATTTACAATTTGGCATTGAATATTGACATCAGAAGGACTTAAACCGCCTTTTAGAACACCCAGAGTGGCTACTGGTATGAAAGCCGGTGTTTTTATTATTCCATGAGGAGTTTTAATTTCTCCTATACGAGCTTTGGTCTTTTTAGATTTCTTCTGAATTTGAAATTTGAACATAGGTATTGACAAAAATATTTAATAAGACTATTATTTGGTTAGAACCATTCATAAAAAAAGAGAAGGAGTCAGCAATCAACTACTCATACCACCTCCGCTGACTCCTAAAATCTCTTAGCCGTTCCTTACGGCGGCACCACTAGTCGGGGTAGGGACTATAAAGTTTATACTTTTTTGGTCCCTACCCATCCCCTCCTATTATTGGTGGGTTTTTTTTAAATTTTTTCTTTTCTAAATTTCTAACTTCTTCTTCATTAAAGCCAAAATGGTGGGCAATTTCATGCCAAACTGTTCTCGCTACCCTCTCTTTTATGGCTTCCGGAGTCTTGCAATGTTTCTCAATTACTTTCTGAAATAAAGTTATTTTATCAGGTAAAACATTGCCATAGTATGCTCCTCTCTTTGTTTTAGGAACACCTTGATACAAACCAAAAAGAGAAGAACCCTTTTTCAAACCAAGTCTTTCTGTTTGATAAGAATTTGGTTCTTCTTCTATAACAATCTCCACATTTTCCATTTTGTTCCTTATTCCCTGTGGCAATCGTTCTAAGCCCTCTTCTACTAATTTTTCAAAATATTTTATTTCCATAAATTAGATTAGAAAATAAATTACATCCCCATCTTCAACTGCATAATCTTTTCCTACTGTTCTCAAAATCCCCTTTTCTCTGGCTTGATGCCACGATTTAAGCTCAATTAGTTTATCCCATTGAATTACTTCTGCTCTAATAAATTTTTCTTCAAAATCAGAATGAATTTTTCCTCCAGCTTGGGGTATTTTTGTGTTTTTTTCTACCTCCCATGCTCTAATTTCTTTTTCGTTCATTGTAAAAAAAGTTATTAATCCTAAAAAATTAAAACATTCTTTGATTAAATTATTCAACTGGCTTTCTATACCCATTTCTTTAATTTCTTCCTTGCTTAAATCGCTTAGTTCTTCTTCTATTTTTGCATCCAAAAAAAGATGTTCCTTTTTTTCTAAATTACCATCTAAATCTACTTTCTTATCTGAATAATTATAGAGATAAAGAATTGGCTTTGAAGTTAATAAAAATAAATCTTTTAAATTAATAGGATTGATTGGACAATCCTTGATAAATTTTTCTTGTTCTAAACAATTTTCTGCTAATTTAACCGCTTCTAACTCTTTTAGAATAGCTTTATCTTGACTTTTGGCTTCTTTTTCAAGCTTTTTTAGCCGATTTTTAACTGTTTCTAAATCTGCTAAAATTAGCTCTGTATTTATTGTTTCTATATCTATTTTGGGGTCTATTCTGTTTTCTATATGAATAATATCTTTATTACCAAAAAATCTTACTACTTCTAAAATTAAATCCACTTCTCTTATCTGGGCTAAAAATTTGTTACCCAGACCCTCTCCGCGAGAAGCTCCCTTGACTAAACCGGCAATATCCACAAATTCAATAGCCGCTGGAATGACTTTATCTCTTGGAAATTCTTTTTCTAAGGCACTTAATCTTTTATCAGCTACTTTAACAATTCCAACATTGGGCTCAATAGTGCAAAAAGGATAATTAGAAACATCAACACTTTTATTAGTAAGCGCTTTAAAAAGAGTAGATTTGCCTACATTTGGAAAACCAACAATACCAACTTTTAACATATTAGTTTATCTTAAGTGAAATTTCTTAAAAAATCAAAGATAATAATAAGAATTTGACAATTTTCAAAAAATAATATATTTTTGATATTCAGCACTTTAACAAGAGGGGGCAAAAGATGAAGATCTAAATGAAGAATTAGGAAC
Source organism: uncultured Candidatus Saccharibacteria bacterium (assembly GCA_964638595.1). Taxonomy (GTDB): domain Bacteria; phylum Patescibacteriota; class Minisyncoccia; order Minisyncoccales; family PEYH01; genus CAZWQR01. Next base: position 1,047 of record CAZWYU010000020.1, on the reverse strand, counting down.
AAAAAAATATTGAAGAACAATTTAGAGGGGAGCTCAAAAAAACATTTTAGGAGAATAAATAATGCGAACAAAAAAAAGAATTGCTTTGGTCTCTCATGATGGAAGAAAATTAGCAATGCTAAGATGGGTAAATTCTCGCCGTGATTTCTTAAAAAAATTTAAAATTATTGGAACATCGGGAACAGCTAAAGCAATTTCTGAAGTTTGTGACCTAGAGATAGAAAGCTCTAGTCACGGAATTGGCGGAGGCGATGTTATCATCGCTAGTCAAATTTTAGAAGGAAAAATAGATGTATTAATCTTCTTTATTGATACAATGACGCCCCATGGGCACGAACACGATGTCCAAAGCTTAATTAGAACAGCGACCACAATGAATATTCCTTTTGCGCTGAATAGTTCTACAGCAGAACTCATTATTGATTCTTTGGACTCGGAAAAAGAATAAAAATTTTTTTGGCCTTAAGACTCATTGATTTCATTTCAAAACACCCGGTTTTAAAACTGGGTGTTTTTTTTAGTTTCGCGCTCGGTTTTGTGCTTAGTCCGTTTGTGTTTAGCCGGGCTAAGCACAACAGCGTTGCAGGCGGGTCGAGAGGGAGAGGCGAAGCAATCTATCCGTGAAAGAACGCAAAAACCATTTTCCCGCCAGCCGGGGGAATTCCTCTCCCACCTTTCCTCCCCCTCCAGAGAAGGGGGAGGATTAAGGTTTTTTCATTTCCTCCCCCTTTTTGAGGGGGAGGATTAAGGAGGGGGTTATATTTTAACAGCGGTTGACGAAAAACTTCAAACAAACCGAACTGAAATTTTGACTGATGTAGATAAGAAACTTAAAAATAATCGATTTGAAATTCTTATTGAGGTTGATAGAAAAATGGAAAAAATGGAAATCAGGATTAATAAAAAGTTTGATAAATTGGTTACCACTCTTGATAAATTCCTAAAAAAAATGACTGATATGGAGGACGAATTTACAATAATGAAAATGGATATTAATCGCGTGAAGCAAGTTATTAAAGATAAATTAGGCGTGGACTTGACTTAAAA
>CAZWYU010000019.1:0-32113 GCA_964638595.1 uncultured Candidatus Saccharibacteria bacterium | reverse complement strand
TCTCATAAAGATAACCGACAAATCTTTCGTAAAGCCGACCGATTAGCCATTTTGATTTTGGTCTTTTCCAAAAACGATCAAGGGCCATTTGATTTTTCTTCGCTGTCGAGAGATTTCTAAACTCTTCCTTTGTAAGATAATTGATTGTAGGGTCAAGCTTCTCCTTTTCATTATAATCTCTATATTTTTCTTCATTTTCAGCTTCAACAATATCGTTTTTTAAATCTACAAGGAATGGGGCAATGGATTCATAGTACTCAATTATCGCTTGAGTTTTCTTGTTCTCGTATTCTGCCTGTCTCCTTCGTCGCGACTGCTCTTTCACTATTTCTGCGCTTTTTCTTGCTGGATGACTTTTATATTCCAAAAATTCTTCAAGTTTTTCGTCTTTTATCTTCTCATAATGATCAATTTCTTGTAGGAGCGTAGGATAGCCAGCGCTTTTTTCTATAAGTGATTTCTTCCAAAGACTTGTTTCTTTTTGAGCATCCATCCTTCGCTTTCTCTCTTTATTATTTTCCTCCCGATATTTTTCTATCTCTTGATCATGTTTTTTTTGGTATTCACCAAATATATCTCTGGACGTTAAATAGGTGACAACTATAAATAAAATAAAGAATAATAAAATCCATATATAAATATTAGGCCCCGTAAGCCCCAATAGCCAAAACCCTAAAATAAAAAAAGCTACGCCGTAGCCTAAAAAGTATCCTAAAAACTTTTTCAAATATTGCTCCCACATATTAATTTTTTAGACCAATTCTCATAATGATTTTGACCCCCCATCCCGGTCTCATTTTATATTAACGAAACTTGTGCTATTTTTTATATTGATGTTTCTACTTTATTTTTATAATTTTCTTTTTTGAAATTATTAGCCAAGTTATTCAAATATCGAAACCTTATACAATTATTATTTGATATAAGTTTTTTCTCAAAAATTTTTTCTAATTCTTTTTTATCTATTGACCCTACATCAATCCCAAATAATTTGAAGCTCCCCTCAATAAGATCGTCTCCGTCAAGCTCATGTTCTTTTTGAGATAGCCATAATAATACATCAGGATAAGCGGCATAAAACCAATTAGGAACCCCATTTCTTCTCTGGATAGCTGAATAAGCAGAATCTATCGATGGAGTTTGGTCTTTCAACATTTCTTGTATTCCTGGGTCTAATATCGCATTAAGTTTATCATTCCCATTAGTTATTATATGGATAAGATTTGCGGTAAACTTATCTGGGGATATTTTATCCCCAATAAATAAATCTATTACAAGATCTATCTCGTCTTCTGGGATCATGGTTTCATTCTTTTTATAAGATTCTAATTGCTCTTTCCAAAAAAATTTTTTAGTTGATCTTGGTGTTAAAAGTCTCCAAAAAAAATTCATAATGATTTAATTTTTATAGAATCTAAATGATTTGTATGCTTTTTCTTCTGGGCCAAAAGCAACACCAATTTGATAACTCTTTAATTCTTCCAATTTATATGAGTGACTATGCCTATTTTTACAACCTAAAGATATTATTTCCGGAGGTAAAGTTCTTCTAATAGGAATCTTCTCCCCGCACGTCTTACAGATAGCATAATATTGATTATGATATTTGTAAGGAGAAAAATATATAGCTGATGAAATTGACATTAATAGGAAAATAGTGACACTCACAAAATTCCTATAAGAGAAATTTATTAGTTGAGATAAATCTGCTAATAGCAAGAGAAATGAAAGAAACCATAGTGATTTAGCTATACAATCTAACCTTTTCTTTAATATTCTGTCGTAAACAACAAATCTCGGGACCACATTATATTTCGAAATAATAATTGATAATTTTTTAATATGTCTTTTCATTAAAAAATCATTATCAATCTTTTGACCTCTATCGGTCTCACTAGCGTGTGCTGCCAGTCCGAAGCCCTCTTTCACTAAAGTTTCAGAAGAACTTTGGCCTTGGCGAAGGATGGCGGAGTCATTCCGTAGCTCTGGCGAAAGACGGTTGCCGGGCTAGGATTCGAACCTAGATTAATGGAGCCAGAATCCATTGGCCTACCGTTAGCCGACCCGGCATTGTCTAGACCTTAAGGTATCTACTTATAGCAATCAGGCTAGAGAATACTCCAACTCCAATTCCAGAAACCACTTGTATCATTATGGTAAGACCCAAATTGGCTGTCCACCAGATACCTAAATTAAAACCATTTGTTATGGCTTCAACTTTCGGTCCCAATAGATGGACCATCAATAAAAATAAAAGGCAAGAAATTCCAGCAGCTATCGTTCCATTTATAACCCCTTGAACAATAAAAGGACCTCTAATAAATTTATTCGGAGAACCAACTAAGCGCATTATAGAAATCTCTTTGCTGGAGTCATAAATTGCCACCCTAATAGTATTAAAAGCCACCAGAACTGTTACAATTGCCAAACCAACTGCCAAACTAAAACCGACTCTATTGATTGTTCTTATAAAATTTGAAAGTTTGTCTATAACCGATTTTTTTTCTAAATAATCAACCTTTTGAATTACGCTTTCAAAAGATTTAGAATTTAAAACTGTTAAAATTGCGGCATATTCGCTGGAACTTTTGGCACTAATATTTAAAGAACCATAAAATGGATTACTGCCAATGACTTCTAAAGACTCTAAAACCACTGGGTCGTTAATATGCCTTCCTTGAAATTCTTCTAAAACTTCATCTTTGGACAGAAAGGTAACTTTTTTTACTTCTGGTAATCCAATCAGCCTGTCTTTTATCTGCAAAACTTCTTCTTGACTAGCTTCCGGATTAATATAGGCACTAATGTCTATTTTTTCTTCAATCTTTTCTATAAGATGAGTAACAATTCCTTGGGAAGCAAAAAGAAAAGTAAATAAACTGATAGTTACCGTAATAACAAAAATAGTGGCTATATTAAGCCCGCCTTCTCTTAAAAAGCTCTGCCAGCCAAAACGAGTTATTCTTCTAATAAAAGTAAACATTTTTAATAATTATCAATTTTCAATTAAAAAATTAGAAATTAAAAATCAAAGAATGAAGCGGCCCCGTTGCTCATCGCGTACAAGTTCTCCATTATCTAGGGTAACTACCCGCCTTTTCAAACTATTGATAATTTCCTTGTCGTGGGTAGATAAAATAATGGAAGTGCCTATTTGATTAATTTTAACTAATAAATCTATTATCTCTTTGCTGTGATAGGGGTCAAGATTGCCTGTTGGCTCGTCAGCCACTATAATCTCTGGTCTAGTAGCCAAAGCTCTAGCAATAGCTGTTCTTTGTTTTTCGCCACCTGATATTTCCCTCGGAAAATTAAAAAATTTATCGGCTAAGCCAACCATCTCAAGAATTTGAGGAATATCTCTCTCTATCTCATAATCAGTGGCTCCCATTACTTCCATTGCATAAGCAACATTTTCATAAACAGTTTTGTGATTTAAAAGGCGGTAATCCTGAAAAATAGACCCTATTTTTTGGCGATAATAGGGAAGATAACTATATTTAAGCCTGCAAACATCAAAATCATTAAAAAATATTTTGCCTTCTGAAGGCTCTTGTTCTCTTAATAAAAGTTTAATCAAAGTTGTTTTTCCTGCTCCTGACTTACCCACAACCGAAAGAAACTCTCCATTTTTAATTTGAAAACTGACGTCCTTTAGCGCAATAGTATTAGGCGGATAAAGCTTAGTAATATTTTCAAAAACTATCATAATTCTAATTCTTTGTTAATAAAATCATCTAAATTGCCGTCTAAAACTTCATCTAAATTAGAGATTTCTACCTTCGTTCGATGGTCTTTAACGAGTTTATAAGGATAAAAAATATAAGACCTGATTTGATTTCCCCATTCAACATTTATTTCTTCGCCTTTGAGTTTTTTCTTTTCTTTTTTTTCTTTTTCTTGCTTTAATTTAAGCAATTTTGATTTTAACATTTCTAAAGCTTTTTTTCTATTCAATCCTTGAGTTCTTTCGGCCTGACAACTTACAACAATTTTGGTTGGTAAATGAGTAATTCTTACTGCTGAATCTCTTTTATTAACATATTGGCCTCCAGGACCAGAAGCACGATAAGTATTTACTTTCAAATCTTCATCTTTAATTTCTATTTCCCCCTTCTCCTCTATCTCCGGCATTATCTCAACTAAAGCAAAAGAAGTGTGTCTTAATTTTTTAGCAGAAAAAGGAGACAAACGGACTAAGCGGTGAACGCCTGATTCTCTTTTTAACAAACCATAAGTAAATTTTCCTTTAATTTCTAAACTTACTTCCTTAATGCCAATTCTTCCTTCCGGACCGGGCTCTCCAAAACTTTGTGACAATACTTTAAAACCAAAATCCTTTCTCTCGCAATATCTTTTATACATTCTTAAAAGAATAGCTGCCCAGTCTTCTGCATCCTGCCCGCCTGCTCCCGACATTATTGTTAGAATAGCATTATCTTTATCATACTTACCTGACAAAAACACCTCTATCTCTTTTTGATTTAACTTATCTAAAAGACTTTTTTGGGCCTCATATATTCCTTTTTCTATCTCTTGATCATTTAATTCAATTAAATCTTTTAAATCAGCTGCCTCTTTTTTTATTGTTTCCCAATCGTCTAGTTCTTCTTTTAGATTAACAAACCTCTGGTTTAATGCAATCATTTGAGTTTTATTCTCCCAGCTCGCTTTTTCTAACTGCTCTTTAAGCTCTTTTAATTGTTTTTTCTTTTTCTCTAATTCAAAGACAGTCCATCAAGTGATGGAGTTTAGCTTTTATTTCTTTAAAATCAATTGTTTGTTTTTGTTTCATATTTTCAAGCCAGCAGGAGGATTTGAACCCCCGACCTACTCTTTACGAAAGAGTTGCTCTCCCACTGAGCTATGCTGGCTTAGAAAGTCTCTGTTAGACATTAACTTTTTTCCTAAAAAAAAACATAAAGGGTATAAAATATTTTTCTAAACTTTTAAGTGAAGCATTATGTTATTTTCCTCCTTCAACTCCATCCCAAAATAATTCTCTTAGTCTCCCAACTTCCCTCATTCTGCCTTCACCCCTAATGCTCTCTAAAGTTAGATCAAACAGCTCTGAACTCTCTATATCACGAGAACGATTGCCATCTGTTTTGTTTATAGATTTTTTAATTATATAAATATCAGACATATATTTAAAAAAAGAAATTAAGCTTTAATGCCTATTAATATTTATAACCAATTATATAATATGAGTGGGATACCAGGATTAAACTGACGCCCCAAGCTCTTGCCCCCACACTCAATTTATTAAGCGAGGTACGGGAATCGAACCCGCGTCTCAACCTTGGGAAGGTTATATAATGCCATTATACTAACCTCGCATTATTCCTTGCCCTAATCTTGAAAAAAAATTTCTCTCAAAAAATCAATAAATTTGTCTAAAGCAGAAGCAGTTTTTATAACATTCTGTTGGGGCTTTTCGTTTTCTATTTTTAAATCTTCTCTTTTGATAATTATCACCTCTTCCCCTTCTTTTTTATACAAGGCCTTTTCTCTTAAAAATTTTTCCGCTTGGGCTTGATTTTTAACTGAAGCAAAAAGTTCTCTCAATTCATCATTTTTTTGTTCCAGCTCTTGAATTTGTTTTTGAAAAGTTATATTCTGTCCTCTAACTTTATTTTTTTCTATAAAAAGTTTTGAGTTGGCTATCATTAAAAAACCCAAAATAGAAAAGTTAAAAACAACCAAAAGAACAATTAGAAATTTATCTGACCAAGAATAGTTTTTTTTGTGACTTTTTTTTGTTATCATAAAGCTATGAGTAAGATAACCGGCAAAAAAATAGCAAAAATAATCTGGATAATAATGATAAGTATGGTTGCCATTAGCATGCTTGGGTGGGCATTATCTCCATTATTTGGATAATACCTTAAAATAAAGCTTTGAGCAACTAAGTTTTAAATATTTTCCAAACCACTTCCTGTGGTATTTTGATTTTAGCTGATTCTTCTAGCTTTTTTTTGCCCTTTCTCTGTTTTTTTAAAAGTTTTTTCTTTCTGGTATAATCACCGCCGTAAAGCCCAGCGGTTACATCTTTTCTTTTAGCCCTTATTGTTCTTCTGACGATAATATTTCCACCCACTCTAGCCTGAATAGGCACGTCAAAAAGCTGAGGAGGGAAATTTTTTTCTAACTTCTCAACCATCGTCTTGCCTTTATTATAGGCTTCATCTTTCAAAACAATTGAAGAAAAAACTTCTTCCTCTTTTCCAGCTATTAGAATTTCAAGTTTTACTACATTGGCTTTTTGAAAACCAATAACTTCATAATCCATAGAAGCAAAACCCTTGGTGGCGCTTTTTAATTTATCATAAAAATTACTCATAATTTCACGAAAAGGCATTTTTACCCTTAGAATATCTTTGTCTATGCCCAATGTCTTGATTTCAAAACTCTTCCCTTCTAAAAGAGTTAAAACAGAACTTAGATGTTCCTTGGGAACAATAATATTTAGAGCGCAGATTTGTTCTTTTATATCTTTATATTCCTCTGGCCAGTCTAAAACTGAACAAACAAGCCGTTCTTCATTATTATTGTCAGTGACTCTATAACAAATAGAAGGAGCAGAAGTCATTAGCCTTAAATTATATTCTCTCTTTAGGCGTTCAACAACAATTTCGGCATGAAGCAGGCCTAAAAAACCGCAGAGAAAACCTCTGCCTAAAGAAGATTTTGCCTCTGGCCTAAGACTTAAAGCCGGATCGTTCAATTTAAGCTTAATAAGCGCTTCTCTTAATAGATTCCAATTATTAGTATCATCTGGAAACAATCCCATAAAAATAACTGGTTTTGGTTCTTTATAGCCGGGTAAGGGCTTAACATTTTTTAAAGCGACAGTATCACCTATCTTCACTTTCTCCGATTCTTTAATACCCAAAACTAAATAGCCAATTTCTCCCGCTTCTAAACTGTTTTTAGGTGTAAGCTCGGGACTAAAATAGCCCAATTCTTTTATTTTGCCTTTAGCTTTTGAGTTCAAAAGCAATACTTCTTGACCCTTTAAAAATTGTCCGCCAAAAACTCTCACAAAAGCAACTACTCCTTTGTAATTGTCATATTGAAAGTCAAAAATTAAAGCCTTAGTATCCGAAGCATTAAGCGGAGGTTGAACTTTTTCAATCACTGTTTTTAAAACCTCTTCAATATTAAGGCCTTTCTTGGCAGATATTTGAAGCACATCTTCTTCTCTTACTCCTGAAACTTTAGCCGTTTCCTTGATGACTTCATTTAGTTTCTCATAGGAAATAGTCAAACCGGCACTTCTTTCTTCTAGCAAATCAACTTTATTAACTACAGGGATTAACTTAACATTTTGTTTCTTGGCCAATTCTAAATTAGATAAGGTTTGAGCTTGAATACCCTTAGAGGCATCAACCAAAAGAATAGCTCCTTCAATAGCTGCCAAGCTCCTAGAAACTTCATAAGAAAAATCAACATGCCCTGGAGTATCAATCATATTTAAGATATGACCCTTGTAAAACATCCTTACTGGCTGAAGCTTTATAGTAATTCCCCTCTCCCTTTCTAAATCCATCATATCTAAAAATTGTGGCTTCATCTTCTTATTTTCAACAGTTGAAGTTAATTCCAAAAAACGGTCAGCCAAAGTGGACTTACCGTGGTCAATGTGGGAAATAATACAAAAATTGCGTATATTTTCACCTAATATTTTCTTGTTCATAATCATCAACCGGTAATTTAATCTTCCTTTTTTTAAGAATTGAGCAAGCTTTAATCTGAAAACTTTTAAGTTCCTTAATTTTTAAAAGATAACCAAAAAGCCAAAAAGACAAAAAACCGATAAGCGTAGCAGTTACTGACTGAATTAGAACCCCCTTAACCGTTAAAACATTAACAAAATCATCTATCAAACAAAGGGAAAGATAAACGAATAAAGACATTAAAAGAGAAGCTATTAATATCTTATTAAAAGAAGAAAAAATTTCTTTTAGGGGAAAGCTGCTAATTTTTCTCTTTAATAAGAATAAAAGCATAGAAGCTTCAAGAATTCCAGTCAGAGAAACAGCTAAGGGTAAACCAATTACGCTAATATTTTCAATATCAGCTATATTTAAAAATTTAGCAAAAAAATGATAAAATACGTTATCAAAACTGAAAAGATGAACAAAAAGAAAAGCAAAACCTATGGCCACCGGCAAACTAATTAAGCTAGTTAAAAGCGGTGTTTTAGTATTTTGAAGAGAATAAAAAATGCGAGCCAAAAAAGGAATTAAACAAAATGCAAAAATACCAAGCACAAAAAATCCCAAAGAAGCAGCGGTAAGCCGAGTGGCTACCCAGTCAAACTTGCCAGTTCCCAGTAAAATTCTCACCAATTGTCCTCTCAATAAAAACAAAAGAAAGCTTATCGGAATTGATAAAAATAAAGTTTGGCGGAAAGTAACCGAAATGCTAGATAAAAAATTTTTTTGCTCTCCACTAGCCCATGCGCGAGCTAAAAAGGGATAAGAAGCAACAGCAAATGAACCGCCGATAATATGAATAGGCATAACTCTTAAATGCTCGGCAAAGTTAAAAATAGAAATGTTACCAACTCCAATTGTTGAAGCAATAGCTGTTATTACAATTAAATTTAATTGGCTGGCAAAAGCACTTACTGTTCTGGGTACCATTAGATAAACGATTTTCTTAAGACCTGTTGAGCGCAAATTAAAAATTGGCTTATACTTAAAACCATTTATAATAGCGGAAGGAATCTGTATTAGCCAATGGAGCAAGGCCCCTAGAACAACGCCAAAAGCAAGACCTTTGATTCCAAAACGCGGAGCCAAGAACAAAATGCCGAAAATAATTCCTAAATTATAGAAAATTGGCGAAAGAGCAAAAACAATAAAATGATTAAAATATTGAAGAATAGAAGCAAAAATATTTGAAACCCCAAAAAATATAGGGCTTAAAAACATAATCCTAGTTAACATAACTGTCAACTCTTTATTTTCTAAACTAAATCCCGGAACAACAAATTTTATTAAATAAGGAGTAAATATAAAAAGAAGACCGCAAATTAAAATAGAAAAAAACAAAAAAATATTCAAGCTATTGCTTGTTAGGTCCCAAGCTTTCTTTTTGTCCTTATTAAAATATTCAGAAAAAACCGGCAAAAAAGCGGCAATAATTCCCCCAGAAACCAGTAAGCCATAAACTAAATTTGGAATTCTAAAAGCAGCATAATAAATATCCAAATTCTCTCCTGCTCCAAATCGGCCAGCCAATAAACGGTCTCTTAAAAGTCCTAACAATGCACTAACAAAACTGGAAACCGCTAAAACATAAGCAGCTGCTGTAATAGAATTGGTTGTTTTCTGAAAAACTCTTTTAATCATTTGATTATTATATCATAAATTAAAAACTTGTCTTTAAAACTTTATTTTGGGCTTTTGTTTCCTCGGGTTAAATTTTGTGCTCCCCTTTTGTGCTCCTCCCGGGAAAGCATAAAAGAGATAGTGTATTTATCTAGTATATAATAACTGATAATTCTTTTTAATCTGTTAAAATATTAATATATTACTAATGAGATGTGTCCAGATTTAAGACATAAATTCGTTTATTCAAAGAAAACGCAGAATTTAATGATTCAAATGGCGAGTTTAATTATGAGCTTGCTAAACAAAAGCTATTAAAAAGCTTTAATCAATTGATAGCAGAAGAGTTTCCTGCTATCCTTTCAGTAAACTTTGGTTGTAGAAAAGGCAGGTCTACCATATTAGACCCATATTATTGGTACATCCAAGTTCTATACAGGGGCTAATTTTTGCCCCTGTTTTTTTGCGCTAGGTCAAACCGAGCACAAGGGGAGCATAAATGAATACCATAATATCTTTCTTTCATAGTTGTATTAACCCTCTTGAGTGGGTAATATCATATAAACCAGCATATTTTATTGACAAATTTCAATATTGATTTATAATAACTATGCCCAAGTAAGTAAGGCAATCGCCCCCCACCTAATTTTTCACTTGTGTCCTTGGTACAAAATATTGCGAAACAAGTAAAAAATTAGGTGGGGGGAGGAAAGTCCGAACACCTAGTCTTTTTTGACACAGGTAGCGGGTAACGCCCGTCGTCGGTGACGATAGAGGTGCGAACAGTGACGCCCTAGGCGAAAGCCAAAGGCACCCTTAGGGGTGAATCTCTGTAAAAGCAGAGAGTGAAACGGCTAAATCCTTGCCCAGGTGCAAGAGCAAACATAGTAGCTCGCATGACCCCGAGAGTAATCGAGGGGCTAGATAGATGATTGCCCAAAACAGAATTCGGCTTATTGCTTACTTGGGCATTTTTTATTTCCCTTTGTGATTTACCCCTCTGCGCTTATACCCCTAGCACAACCCCGGGGAAACACAAAATCGTTAAATAAAAGCAGGGCGATAAATTGCCCTGCCAAATAACTTTAACCTTCAAAACGACAAGGAAAAAGTTTCAAAAAAAGATAGGCTATCAAATCAAAAAGAATTGTTTCTGCAGGAGAAAATCCCGAATCTCTTAACAAAAACTTGAGTGCTCTCTTCTGCTTTTTTCCCTCTGCTTGAGAAAGTTCTTTCATAAAATCAGAATAAAGTCCGACCGGATTGCTCACATAATTTTCGGATAATTGAGATAATTCTCCTTCCACCACATCAGCAGAAATTTTCAGCCAGTTAGCTCCGCACGAAAAATATATGGGCAACATCACCAAAGCTAATAAATGCCAAAAAAGATAGAGCTCCTCTTTATCAATTCCACCTACATACAGTTCTCCTCCTTGTCCCTCTGTAATCAAGGCCGCTTTTTTAGCTGTTTCATTAATAGTGCTATGAAGATAAGAATTTACTTTCCGATGTTCAACTAAGGGTTTAAACCAAGCATTTCTGTCCCTTGAAAAAATACAAGTTTGAGCCATACTAATATCATGTTTTTTAATAAAACAGAAAGATTCTTTACCAATCTCTTCAATGGCCTGTTTCATTCTAAGTCCTATTGAGTTTTCCAACATAACCTCCTTTTTAAAAAGAACTAAAGCAATTTTTGACTATCTCTATCTAGGGCTTCGTTAGCTAACTTGTCTGCTAACCTATTCTTTTCTCTTGGAATTAATTCAAAAATCACTTGTTTAAAGTCTATCATAAGATTCCAGACTTTTACAAATAATTTTTGTATATTTTCGTCTTTTACCTTAAATTGTCCATTTAATTGTGAAACTAAAAGTTTAGAATCAGATCTAATAATAACTTGATAGTCTTTCTTTTTTCCATAAAGAGCTTTTGCTTTTTTTAATGCAAAAATAACTGCTTCATATTCTGCTACATTGTTTGTAGTGTTTTCTATTTTTTCTGAATATTGTTTTAAAACAACGCCCCTAGAATCACAAAATACAACTCCTAAAGAGCTTGGACCAGGGTTGCCCCTGGAAGCTCCATCTGTATATATTATGCTTTTATCCATTTTTTTTAAAATAATTTTCTAGACAAGAAGAAAACTTGTCAAAATCTTTTAACTTTAATCTGCAACCGCAAGCCGGAGGGTGTCCCCCATAAGTAATTAAATATTTTTTACAATGTGCCATTGCTTGAACCCCATCTAGCCCTTTGGGTAAACGTCCAGAACAAATACATTCTTGGTTTACGGCCTCTTTACAGATAAAAACTGGCTTATTGGAAATTTTTAAAACTTTTGAACTAATAGTCCCCAAATAAGCAGCTGGCCAAGCCTTGCTGTGCTTTACTATACAATTTGAAGTTTCCTTTTCAACTTCTTGTTTTAATTCATTAAAAAAAAGTTTAATTGCCTGTTTTTTATAATTTCTTTGCCGAACTAATTTTTGAGCTAATTTTTTAGCTTTACTAAAAGAATCTTCAACTAACAAAGAATAGCTTTCAGAAATATGATTTTTAATTGTAAAACTGTTTAAGGGAGCAATAATTTTTTCTGAAATATCAAGCTCTGAACCAAGGTCAACATCTCCTATTTGGGCTAAAGCCAAAAATGCTGGTCTTTGGGTTTCTAAAAGAACCCTCAAACCATTGTCAATAATTTCTTTGTTGTCTTCTTCTTGGGGCATCATATCAGAGATTGTAGCCAGCGCTGCTAATTCTAAAAATTTATCTCTAATAAATGCAGGCTGTTTATTTTTTGACAAAATAAATTCTGCCAATTTATAAACTAAACCTGCGGCAGCCATTTCTTTAAAAGGATAAGTATCTTTTTTTTGTTTAGGGTCAATTATCAAACTTGCTTGAGGTAATTTATCTATAATCTTATGATGGTCTATGATAATAACTTCAAAACCTAATTTTTTTGCTCTCTTTATTTCTTCAAAATTAGAAATACCGGAATCCAAAACAAAAAGCAACGCCGGAGCAAACTGCTTTATATAATCTAAACAACTATGAGTTAAACCATAACCCTCAATTTCTCTATCGGCAAAATAAACATTAACCTGCTCACCGCCATACAGAGGATTAAGATACTCTAAAAGTTCTTTTAAAATAACAACTGAAGCAATTCCATCAAGGTCTGAATCTCCAAAAATGATTACTGGTTCACTTTTTTTAGCCGCCGTCTTAACCCTTTGGGCTACTTTGGCTAAATTCTTTAAATATTTACTCATTTTCTATGGCTTTTATTCCCGGCAATTTTTTGCCACTTAAATATTCAAGCATTGCTCCGCCACCGGTAGATGTATAACCAAATTTATCTCTTAAATTATTTTTCGCCAAAAAAGAAACTGTGTCTCCTCCCCCGACTACAGAAAAGGCAGGATTTCTTAAAATACTACTTGCCAAAGATAAGGTGCTGGTAGAAAATCTTTCATCTTCAGTATAACCCAACGGACCATTCCAAATAATAGTGCCTGCTTCTTCTATCACATCAGAAAACATTCTTACTGTTTCTGGCCCTATATCAAACATCTGCTCTTCTTGTCTTATTTTGCCAACGGCCGACTGTCTCAAATATTCTTTCTCCAAATTTTTTAAACCAACCAAGGCATCAATTGGCAAATGAAGTTTAGGATTAGTAAGTTTTATATCTAAAACTTTTTTCTCTAATTCTTTATCAAAATGAGCACTGCTCAAAGAAATCTTTTTTATTGCTAAAATAACCGGAGCCAGCATTCCCCCTATCAAGACATGGTCAGCCAATTCTAACAGTCTTAAAATACAAGGAAGTTTTGTTTCTAACTTAGCCCCGCCCAAAATAGCCACTAAAGGTCTTTTTGGCCTTTCCAAAATAGAATCCAATGTGGTTATCTCTTCTTTTAACAAAAGTCCAGCCACACTAGGCAAAAATTTTGGAATACCTACCATTGAAGCATGCTCCCGATGCGAAATTGAAAAAGCATCATTAACATAGAATTCTCCTAAAGAAGCGAGTTCTCTGGCAAACTCCTCATCATTGTTTGTCTCTTGAGAATAAAACCTAACATTTTCCAAAAGAACTATTTCTTTGGGTTGCATATTCTCTACTGCTTTTTTAGATGCCTTGCCCAAACAATCCTTAACAAAAATAATATCCTGACCCAATAATTCGCCTAATCTTTGACCTGCGCTATGTAAGCTCAATTTTTCTCCTTCTTTTGGCCTGCCGATGTGGCTTATCAAAATTATTTTTGCTCCTTCTTCAATTAAATGTTTCAAAGTAGGTAAAGTTTTGACAATTCTAAAATCATCTAAAACTTGGCCATCTTTATCCATTGGCACATTATAATCAACTCTAACTAAAACTCTTTTATTATAAAGTTGTTCTTCTTTTATATCTTTTAACATCTTTATCAATTATAGCTTTTTTTATTTATCAATCAAAGTTAACTTTTTCGCCGGGTCTTAATTGACCAGATTGTTTGTTTTGTTTGCTATCCCGAAGCGCTCCCTCTATCGCCTCCTTTAAACTCTCAACATCAACTCTATCCTTGATTTTAGAAACTTTATTGTGCCAAGACTTAGAAGGATAAAAAGAAACCGGTTTTTTATTAAAAGTCTTTTTAGTGTTAGCTGAATGTTGAAAGTTAGTTTTTCTTGAATTATTTTTTGTTTTTTTCCAACTATTAGAAGAAGATATTTTAAATTGAGACCAAGAAGAAATTTTTTCTTCTATTTCAGGTTTGGACACTGCATATTTTTTTCTAGAAAAATCAATAATTTCCTGAGTATAGGGTTTTTCTTCTTTTAACAAAGAAGGCAAGGTTTCTGCAGAAAAAGGGCGACCTGCCACCCCGTCTATCATAAGTTTAATATAAATATTATATTTAGGAAGATTCACTAAATCGCCGACTGCAAAAGCTGGAGCAAACTCTTTTTCCAAGAATTCACCGTCTTCAGCCCCTACCCTAAAGCTAATTAGAGTGCCGGCATTGCCAAAAACCGCATCTCTGACCGTATCTTCCATTTGGGTGATATACTGATGAGCCATTACTAAACTCAATCGATATTTTCTGGCTTCAGATAAAATATTAGCAAAAGATTCTGTAGCAAAATTTTGAAATTCATCAACATAAAGGAAGAAATCTTTTCTCTCTTGCTCTTTAATTTCTACTCTAGACATTGCAGCCAGATAAAGTTTGGTAATCACCAACGCTCCCAAAAGCATAGAATTGGCTTCTCCTACTCTTCCTTTAGAAAGATTAACTATTAGAATCTTTTGCTCATCCATAATCTCTCGCATATCAACAGTAGAATTTACTTGACCAATAATGTTTCTGATTAAGGGATTAGAGATAAACTGACCAATTTTATTTTGAATAGCGGCTGCTGCTTCCACCTCATATCTTTGGCTATACCGCGCATATTCTTGAGTCCAAAAAGATTTGACAACCGGGTCATTTACATGGTCAACGACTTCCTTTCTATAATCAACATCAGCTAGCATGCGGTTTATTCCTAAAAGAGTAGAACCGGGATATTCCAAAAGAGCTAAAATAGAATTATTTAAAATATATTCCATTCTAGCAGACCAGACGTCTGGCCAGATTTTTTTAAAAACACCCATTAAGCCAGAGGCAACAAGATGCCTCATTTCCGGATCTTTAACTTCCATTATATTAAAACCAATTGGCCAAGCAATGTCGGCTGGGTTAAAATAAATAACATCATCTATTCTTTCTTTTGGCACATATTCCAAAAGTTCTTCTGCTTGCTCGCCATGAGGGTCTATAAAAGCTACTCCAAAACCATCACGAATATCTTGCGCAGCCATATTAGCCAACAAAGTGGACTTTCCCATACCAGTCTTGCCAATAATATAAATATGTTTTCTTCGGTCATCAAGTTTGACTCCAAATTGTTTTTGAATATTGCGAAAGTTAGTTTTTCCTAAAAAAGTAATATTATTTTCAAACATAGAGTTTATTGAGGTAAATTAGCTGGTGGTTCTCCTTTTTTGGCTTCCACCCTTTTTATAGAAGGCGCCGGCACAGCGCTTCGCCCCACAAAGTGGAACATAGACGCCAATTCTTCAATATTTAAAATAAAGGTCTTGCCGGGTTTAGGATAGTTATAGCGCAAACGATTTATATATCTTCTTAACAGGCGGCGTTTTTTAAAAAATACTAAAGTTTTATGAAAAAAAATATTGAGAAAAAATTTCTCGTGCTTATGAATTTTTGTAATGCTAGGCGACCAAGGTTTAAAAGAATTTAGGTTTTGGGTATTAAAATTAGCAAAATAACCCAATATACTTCTAAGATTAGCTTTATTCCATTTGTCTCTTTCGCCTAAAATCATAAAACGGATAAAGCCCTCAAACATAGTTTTTGAAACTTTGTATTCAATGCTAGAAACAATTTCTCTTTCGCCAGGAGTCATTTTCATTTCTGGAGGGATAAATTGTCCATTTTCTTCTTTTCCTGCTTCACTTGGCAACTGTCCCAACAAAACAACATCGGCAGCTTCTTTAATGATAGGTTGACGTCTGATAGTCTTGTCTGGACGACTAACCATTTTATTAACCAAATCTTCCGCCCTCTTATTATAATTATTTTCAGCTACTGTAACCGGCTTAAAAGTAAATTGGACACCAGCTCTTTCTCCTGGTCCTAATCTACCAAGTCCCTCCAGTAGCGCAGCCAAAGGGTCAACTCTTTCTGTTTCTTCTTGGGCTGGTCTTTCTTCAAAAAATTTTGGATAAGTTTTTATTGGATAAACATCATCTTTTATTAATTCGTTGTCACAGCCCCATAAATCCCATTTTTCATTTGGAATACCTTTTGGAATATCCAAAACATAATCTTCTACTTCTGAAATCTCTACTTCCGGATATTGTGAGTAAACGCTTGATTCTATAAGGTTTTGAGCTCCTTTTGGGCATCGAATGTAAAAATGGATATTTCCCTCAATGCTGATTATTTCAATAGAAAAAGTAGGCTGAAATTTACCTTCAATCCATTTTTCATAAAAATCAGGAGGGTCATAAAGCATCCATATCCCGGCATAAACTTGCTCCATAGCTTTAAATGGCCTTTCAACTTCTGGAGGCATTCTAAACTCTAATAAAATATTGTTAACTTCGGTAGCTGCAAATTTATCACTCCGCCAAAAAAGCCAGAGATATTTAAAAGGCTTCAATAATAAGAGCGGAAGCATAACCCACCACCACGTTTTAATAATTGTCCATATAAAAAGAAAAATGGATGATACAGACATTAAAATCAATTTCTAATTTCTAATTACTCTAATCAAAATCCAATTGTTTTTAGTTCTAGGATTCAACTTCTCCCCCACCTCTATCCTCCCCTTTAAAGAGGGGAGCGGATTAGAAAATAAATTTCTTCCCTCCTATAAAAAAAGAGGGGGGATTAAGGAGGGGGATTCCTGTTTAATTTTCAATTATATTTCTTATTTCGTATAAGAATACTTATTTTTTTATACCCTATACGCAATACGACTTTTAAGTTTTTCCCGTGTTGCCTGTTATGTGTTACGAGTTACAATCTTTTGATAATTATTCATTAAAAATTAATAATTTACACATTTGATTATTAATTATAGGATTTAGAATTTAGAATTTAGAATTTAAACTAAAAATTTTAGTTTTAAACTAAGCTGTATTTTCCTTGCTCATTGCTCTTAAACAATTTTTTATCCTGTAAATTTAAAGCCACGGTGCTTTCTTGGACATTCCTTTGTTCAAGAACCTTTTTGATTACCTCGTCCTTAGATAATTGTTTATTAGCTTTTTTTAGAATATCTTTAATAACCTCTTTAACAGTACCCGGTTTATAGCCCCACTCTCTCAAAGCATAAATTCCCCGTCCAATAAGCACAAAGTTATCATTTCTTATTAGTTCATTGTGTACACTTTCAGGCAAAATATTTTCTTTACTATTAGATAATTCGCCTATTTTTTGAGCAATCT
Organism: uncultured Candidatus Saccharibacteria bacterium; assembly: GCA_964638595.1. GTDB lineage: Bacteria > Patescibacteriota > Minisyncoccia > Minisyncoccales > PEYH01 > CAZWQR01. Next base: position 14,752 of record CAZWYU010000019.1, on the reverse strand, counting down.
CCTTAAAATGAAGAGGATTAGCTTCTTTTTTTAAGACTAAGTAAGCATTATCTTTCAATCCTCTAGGCTTAACTTCCGGCCAATAAGCTAAACCATATTGGCCAAAAGGAGACTGAAAAATATATTTTGAAACATCAATATAAGAAATTAAAATCGGCATCTCAAGATTAAGACTTATCTTTTTATTCATCTCTTCGGCCTCCATTAAGTCGTTTCTTCTTTTGAGTTCTCTAACAAGCTCTTTAATAATCAACTTAGCTTCTTGAATCTTTTTTTCTTCTGTTGTCCATAGAGTAAAAAAATCTTCTGTTTCTTTAATTTTTTTAAAATCATCTCCAAGTGTTAAAAACAAAACAATATAATTTTGGAATCTATTTTCGCCTAAATCTTGTAATAAAATAGATTCTTCCCTCAATCCACCGTTTCTGTTTAAATAATCTAAAATTATTTGAAACGGTTTATTGAGTTTTGAGGCTTGCTGATGTTTTAATGTTAAAAGCGCATCATTTTCTATCTGACGCACTCTTTCTCTGGTAATGCCCAGCTCATCGCCAATAGCCTGAAGAGTTAATGGCTCTAAATCATTTAACCCGAACCTTTTTGATAAAACCTCTCTTTTTCTATCGGCTAAATTTTGAAACAAATTTTTACTGAACACTTGGTAATCAAACATTTTATAAAATTAATTATTTTTAAATCTTATTCTATTAAAACATTTTATAAAATTAATGTCAAACATAAAATTAGTCTCTGTAGGCAAAAGCTAACCATTTTACCAATAAAGGACTAGCTAAAAATATAGAAGAATAAGTGCCGGCAATAACCCCAGCAATCAAAGCTAGGGCAAACCAGCTTAAACTCTCCCCGCCAAATAAGTAAATAGCTAATAAGACTAAAAATGTGGTAAAGGAAGTATTAATTGACCTCACCAAAGTCTGGTTCAAGCTTATATTAACCAAATCTGAAAAATCTTCTCCTCTGCCCAATAGCAAATTTTCCCTAATTCTATCCAAGACAACAACCGTGTCGTTAACCGAATAACCAAAAATGGTTAAAAGGGCGGTTAAAATAGGAACTGAAAATTCTATCCCTAAATAATGGCCCAAAATAGCGAAAAGGCCCAACGGAATTAAGACATCATGAACTAAAGCAACCACCGTAGCAATTCCATATTGCCAAGATCTTATTGGCTTAGAAACTTTCCTAAAAACAAATGCAACATAAAGTATGATGGCAATAACTGAATAAAAAACCGCTCTTAAGGCCTTAGATTTAGTTTCTTCTCCTACTATTGGGCTCACCGACTCAAAGCTTAGTTTTTCGTTTTCTACATTGGGAGAATTATAAAAATATTCAGAAATTTTATTCTTTAGGTCCTGCCCAATTTCTGACATTCTAATGACTATCTCATTCTCCCCTCTTAAACGCAAAGAAAAATTATTTAAACCAATGTTGTTTAATTCAGTCGATAAATCAGTATGACTTGGTCTGTTCTCGCTATAACTAATCTTCAAGACGCTACCGCCTACAAAATCTATCCCCCAGTTTAAATCAAAAAGTAAAAGCGCTGTAATACTCAAAACAGCCAAAAATAAAGAAAAAATAAAATAAAATTTGCTGAATTTTAAGAATCTTACAACCATAATTTTTTTAGTTTAGCCAACCGAGTTTGGGCTAAAAAACCTAAAAAACTTCGGCTAACAAAGACTGCAGAAAACATACTGATCAAAATACCCAAACAAAGAGTAGTGGCAAAACCTTGAACAAAACTTGTGCCCACGCCAAAAAGAATTAAACCAACAATTAGAGTAGTCAAGTTTCCATCTCTAATTGAGGGCCAAGATCTTCGAAAACCTTCTTCTACAGCTAAGTCAATACTTTTTCCGACTTTTATTTCTTCTCTCATTCTGGAAAAAATCAGAATATTTGCGTCAACAGCCATACCTAAAGAAAGAATAAAACCGCCAATGCCAGAAAGTGTTAAAGTAAAGCCCCCAAACTTAAATAGTCCTAAGACTAAAAATCCATAAATCAGCAAAGATATAGAGGCCAACAAGCCGGGCATCCTATAAATTATAATCAAAAACACAATAATGGATAAAATACCATAAATTCCAGCTACTAAGCTTTTTTGTAAAGAAACTTTGCCTAATGTAGGGCCAACGCTAACTTGGGCTATGGGCTCGCCAATTGGTACCGGTAAAGCGCCGGCATTAAGATTTCTAGCCAGATATTTTGCTTCTTCGGTTGTAAAATCTCCGGTAATTTGGGCTAACCCGCCACTAATCTTTTGATTGACGTTAGGGGCAGAAAGAAGCTCATTATCAATAAAAATTGCTAAAGGTTTATTAACATTCCTTCCTGTAATCTCTTCAAAAAGCTTTGATCCTTCATCATTAAATTGAAGAGAAATATAGGGATTATAAGTGTTTTGGTCAAAAGCGATATTGGCTCCTTTTAAATAACGACCAGTGAGCTTGGTTGGTTTAAAAACATCTTGAATTTCTCCCTCTCCACTATTTTCTACTTCTTGATTATGTTTTTGTATTTCCTCGTAGTCCTCTTTAAGTTCACTAAATTCTAAATAAGGAGTTTTTCCAATTTCTTGAATTGCTTCTTGAGGGTCTGTAATACCAGGAATCCTAACTCTTAAACGATAAACATCTCCAGCTATAACTGTTTCTATTTCTGGCTCTCTTACACCCAAAGTATTTATTCTTCTGTCTATAACATCTCTTAATCCATCCATTGCTTGAGAGCGAGAACCTTCTTCAATTTCAGAAAGGTCAGCTTCATATAAAAGCTCTGCTCCACCCTGTAAATCCAAACCGAGCTGAAACTCTTTTTCAGGAATACGAGGTAGCTGCCAATCCAATTTTTCGCAAATAAAATCAATCCCTTTGTTAAAAGTAGAAGGTAGAACAAAAACAGCCGTCATTAGGGCTAAAATTATTGTGCTAATTGAAATTAATTTGTAATAATCTTTTTGCATTTTGAATAATTATATGAATAAAAGCAAAAAATGTCAAACAGATTAATTTGACTTTTTTTAAAAAAACAATATAATAGAATAAATGCTTTTGAAAAATAACTGATCTTTTGAGGAGGTAACTAATGGAGAAAACCGCACGAACCCTACTCTCTTTGATATTTGGAATGACAATGATAACAATACTTACAAAATTAAAATATAGCCCTGAAGATTATCAGTTTTGGGCAATTTTTTTTCCAGTAGGATTGTTAATAGGTATTTTTGTAACCAGAATCTTCCATAGTTAAATAGAAAAGGCACCAAAAAAATATATTGGTGCTTTTTTTAATAATTATTTTAATCAGCAATATCTCTTAATATTTTGATTGTATATTATAAAAAAGAGTCTATGGTTAGGCAGATATTGACCACTGTTTCCTTAATTAAATGAAGTTTGTAAAAAAATATAATTCTTAACCCCCTCTCTCTCTCTCAAAAAGTGGAGAAAAAAGAAAGCAAGCCCCTCCTTAATCCTTTCCCTCTTTGAGGGGAAGAACGGAGGTGGAAAAAAAATTAAGCTATGCTCTACCAAGTGGAACATAACTTTTTGGCCATATCAGACCAGTAACAGTATCTTTATTTCTTTCCTAAACCGCCCGCCTTTGCCAAAATTAAAGCAAATTATATTTTATCCTTTATGATAAGGAGCATTAATTAATCCACAATTTTTATATTTATACACTTTACCTGTCTTTGGATTAATTGCTCCACAGGGGCAGGGATCATTTCTGCCTATCTTTTTTTTGCTATAAAAATTATTTATATTTGATTGTTTTTTAGTGGGTGTTTCTTTTATTTCTAACTGTTTTCCTAATTTAGCAATAGCTTCTACAATATTAATTTCCAAACTATTTAAAAGTTGCTTAAACATATTATAACTCTCTTTTTTATACTCCACTAAGGGATCTAACTGACCGTAAGCGCGCAGACTAACCCTGCTTCTTAGGTATTCCATCTCTGATAAATGTTCAATCCAAGAATTATCATAAATTTTGAGGCAGAGATAACGAAGAATTTTTGGAAATTCCTCACCTATCTGTTTTTCTTTTTCAAAAAAGATATCTTTATTTTGCTTTTGTTTATCAAAATATTCTAAAACCTTGTCTTTTAAATCTTTTTCATTTTCTTTCAATAACTCTTTTCTTTTTTTGTAAAAAGAACTGCGGTGGACATTCATTACATCATCATATTCCAACAAGTGTTTTCTTAAATCAAAATTCATTCCCTCAATTTTAGCTTGAGCTGACTCTACTGCATTGGATATAATTTTAGATTGAATAGGCTGGCCTTCCGGTAATTTTAACCTATCCATCATACTTTTAATTCTTTCGCCACCAAAAATTCTCATCAAATCATCTTCCATAGAAAGATAAAATTGGCTCTCGCCTGGGTCACCTTGCCTGCCCGAACGCCCTCTAAGCTGATTATCAATTCTTCTGGCTTCATGCCTTTCAGTTCCCAAAACCAAAAGACCGCCGGCTTTTTTTGCTTCATCAGCCTCTTCTTTTGTGGAAGGATTGCCTCCTAGTACAATATCAACGCCCCGACCGGCCATATTAGTAGCCACAGTTACCGCTCCTAATCTGCCAGCTTGGGCAATAATTTCTGCTTCCCTTTCGTGTTGCTTTGCATTTAATAATTCGTGATTAATGCCGTTCCTTTTAAGAAGTTCGCTTAAAATCTCATTTTTTTCAATAGAACGCGTTCCCGCCAAAACTGGTTGGCCCTTTTGATTAGCTTTTTTTATCCTTTCAACTAAAGCTATTAATTTTTCTTCCTTAGTTTTATATACAACATCGCTTAAATCTTTTCTAACAATTGACTCGTTGGTAGGAACAATAATAACTTCCAATTTATAGACTTTTTCAAATTCTTCAGCTGAAGTTAATGCTGTCCCAGTCATACCTGCTAGCTTATCATACATTCTAAAATAGTTTTGGATAGAAATAGAGGCAAGAGTTAAAGACTCTGGCTTAACATTTAAACCCTCTTTGGCTTCAACTGCCTGATGGAGACCGCCTGACCAACGCCTGCCCGGCATTAAACGGCCAGTAAACTCATCTACTATAATAATTTCATTATTCTTCACTACATAATCTCTATCTCTCTGAAACAAAACATTAGCCCGAAGAGCCTGTTCTAAATAGTGAAGATATCTTATACCTTTTGATTGATAAATATTTTCCAATCCTAAAAGCTTTTCTATTTTTTCTATTCCTTGTTCGGTTAGGGTAACAGCTTTTTCTTTTTCATAAATTTCATAATCCTCGTCTTTTTTTAACTTGGGAATTAATTGAGAAAATTCTCTATAGAGTTGAGAGCTTTCGGTATCTGGTGCAGAAATTATTAAAGGAGTTCTGGCTTCATCAATCAAAACAGAATCAACTTCATCTATTATGGCATAATTAAGGCCACGCTGTACTTTCTGCTCTTCAGAATAAGCCATATTGTCCCTCAAATAATCAAAACCAAATTCATGATTAGTGCCATATGTAATATCTGCTTGGTAAGCTTCTTTTCTAGAAGCTGGTCTTAAATAGCTTTCAACTATTTTGAAGGCACCTATTTCATCGCGAACTTTATCCCTTATTTTATCTAAATCTTCGTTTTCTTTATTTTGAACTTTTGTTTGTTCCTCTGTATTTTTAGCCAATGAGGAATTTTTAAATTTTTCATCGTGATTTTGGTTTTTGGCTTCTAACTTCTGATTTTCTTCACTATAATCAGGGTCATAAATAAAAGCGCCTTGATGAACTAAACAGGAAACACTTAAACCTAACGCATTATAAATTTGGCCCATCCAAACAGTATCTCTTTTTGCCAAATACTCATTAACAGTTATTAAGTGTACGCCCTTATTCTCTAAGGCATTAAGGTAAACTGGCAGAGTAGAAGCAAGGGTTTTTCCCTCTCCTGTTTTCATCTCTGCAACCTTGCCTTGATGCAAAGCAATACCTCCTATCAACTGAACATCAAAATGTCTCTGCTGGAGAGTTCTCTTTGCAACCTCCCTAACCAAAGCATAAGCTTCGGGCAAAAATTTATCTAAAGCTTGTTTTCTAATATTCTCTTTAAGCTCCTCTGTTTTTTGTTTTAACTGAATATCTGAAAAATCCTTGATTTTTGTTTCAAGTTCATTAATTTCATTAACCAAAGGTTGAATCTTCTTTAAATATTTTTTATTTTCGTCACCAAAAATCTTGTTTAAAATAGACATATATTCTAAATAAATTCCAATGAGTATAATTTAACTCCTATTTTTTATCACATATAAAAGCCTGTTAATCGTAAATCGTAAATCGTTAATCGTGAATCGTTAATCGTAAATCGTTAATCGTAATTAGTTAATCCGTTAATCCATTAATTTGTAAATAAAAAAGGGCACGTTGTGCTTACCCGGGCTAAGCACAAACTGATTACAATAAATTATTTTTTTCTCATAAATCTAGGAGTTCTTATTCTCTCTTTGACTCTTCTGGCCCATTTTCTGGCTCTATCTAATCTCTTGCCTTTATATCTTTTTATTTCTCTGCCTAATTGGTCTCGAGCTTCAATAATGGCAGTTCTTAAATCAATGTTTTTAACTACAGCCCTTAATTTCTTTCTGGGTAGAAATAGTTGCAATTCGGCTCTAAAAACTTCTCCCTTTTTGTGGTGTTTGCTAATTTTTCCAATTTCCACTTCTATTTTTATTTTATCTCGACCACTTTCAACTTCATTTTCATTTTTAAATTTACCTAAAAATTTTTTTAATTCATTCACTTTTTCACGGACCCAAGCATCCAAAGATTCATTAAGAGAAATATTTTTTGTTCTTATTTTTATATTCATTTTGATTTTAAATTAAGAATGATTTTAATTTTTCATTATAACAACCTCTTCTTCCAGCATTATACCAAAAAGAGACCCAACCCTTTCTTTGGCTATTTTAATTAAACGTTTAACTTCTTGGCTTTTAGCCTTGCCTAAATTGACTATAAAATTAGCATGTTTATTTGAAAAAGTGGCCCCTCCTATTCTTTTTCCCTTTAAGCCAACCTCTTCTATTAAAAAACCTGCCGGAATAAATCCTTTAGAAATAAAATTTTTAAATTCAGGAAAGTTTTTTGCTAAACTTCTATCTTTTTTTTGCACTTGGTAATTCTTAAAAATAGAGCCAATAGAAGGATAATTTAGAGGTTGAATTTCTTTCTTTCGTTCTATATTTTCTTGAATTTTTTTTTCTATTAAATTTTTACTTGCTTTTTTAAATTGTAACTTCGTTCTTATAATAATTAAATCTTTGTTTTTTTTAAAAATACTGTCTCGATAGTCAAATTGACAATCTTTATTCAAAAAATATTTTTTCTCTTTTTGTTTTCTATCATAAACCTCTACTTCTTTTACTAAGTCAGACATAGAACCATTGAATGAACCGGCATTTCCTCTAATAGCTCCGCCTACTGTTCCATAGATACCTGCAGCCCACTCAAGACCCTTTAAGCCCCTAATAGCAGTTTCCTTAATTAAATCTGAAAGCAAAAGACCGGTTTCGGCCATTACTGTAGAATTTTTAAATTCTATTTTTCTGTTTTGTAATTTAATTATTAGGCCTTTGTATCCTTCGTCTGAAAATAAAACATTGCTTCCGCCACCTAAAATAAAAAAAGGCAGATTATTTTCATCTGCTATATTAACCGATTTTATTAAAGCTTTTTCTGTTTTAACCTTGACTAAATATTTTGCCAAACCACCAATCTGAAAAGTTGAATAATCAGACAAAACTACATTTTCTAAAATATCAGGCAATGATTTTTTAATATCCTGCATAATTAAAAATTTAACAGAGCTTTATAATGAGAAAAATAGGAGCGAATAAAGTAAGTGATACAAGAAATCGAGAGGTTTCTTAAGCCGAGCATCGGAACAAAATTGTTTCCTAATGGGTCCCCGCCGTTTAACTCCGATAAATCTAATTAGCGAGTGCAGCGCGGAGACCCAGTTTTATAATAACAAATATTAGAAATGTTGCAAGACTACCCTCTCAATTTTTGATTAAAAGTTGGAAAGATAAAAGCAAAAATCTCCACAAGGGAGATTTTCGCCGATTTATGGAGTTCCAAGCAAAGCTTGGATAGCTCACTAATTATGGTATCTTATCAGAGAAATAAAAAACTGTCAACCCCTGCGTTCTCTTTTACATTTTTTTGTACACCTTCAGACAAAGAACAAAAAAAACATTTTAAACTAAAAAAACATAAACAGACTTATAAATCAACACCATCAAGCATATCTTCTAATGTTTTTTCAAAACTGGGTTCCATCTTTTTGATCTGCTCTTCTGGAACAACTTCTAAAGCTTCTCTTGCTTTTTCTTCTGCTAAATCATTTTTCCCATAAACAGTCAAAGCATTGATATAGAAAATATGTGATTGAGCTAATTGAGGATCTATGGCAACGGCTTTTTCTGCATAAGACAAAGCCTCATCTTCTTTACCTAACATAGATTGAGTTTTAGCCATTTCCCAGTAAGCATCTTGTTTCTTTGGGCTAAATTCTATGGCTTGATTCAAAATCTCCTCTGCTCTGTTCAAATTGCCCTGTTTAAAGAGAATGGCTTGAGCATTATAAATTTCTGCTAAAGAAAGCTTACTATCATAATCCAAAGATGAAGTTTGGAGGCTTTTCTCTAATTCTTGAATCATAAAATTGACCTCTTCTAAATTTGCATCTCCTTTTTGAGCCTTTTTTAAAAGATTATTATTTAAATGATATCTAAGCTGGTAAAGGCCTAGGGGTGAAGTATGAAGAGTTTCTTCATAAAATCCCATTCTTTGTTCATAACTCTGGGATACAAGAACTTTTATAATCCCCTTCCCACTTATTGACGGTTTGTAAACAAAATAGTTAAAAGATAACACAAACAACAAAACAGCAACAATTGTTATAAGAGGAGAAAATTTCTTGGCAACTGCTTTTTCAGAGGTTTGCCCTTGAGCCACCGAACCGGCAAAACCCAAAACCATAAAAAGCATTAAATAACTGGCAGGCATATCAAAAACAACAAGGTTTTGGGTAAAATGACCAATTAGGAGAGAAGTAAAAATAGCCGCTGCAAAAAAATTAACTCTTGATTTAGAGGCTTTTTTCCATAAAACCCAAAAAACCGAACCAAAAAGAGATAAATAAGTCAAGAAACCTAAAATGCCAACATCTACTAAAGTGTCCATTACAATATTATGAGCTTGGTCAAAGCGAGGTTTATTGTGAAATTTCAACCAAGGATCAAAATTCTTTTCAAAAACAATGCCAAAATTTTGTGGACCCCAGCCAAAAATTGGCTTTTCTTTAAATCCCTCCCAAGCTATTTGCCAAACAATAGGACGAGCTTCACTCCTAAAATTAAGATAAAAATCCTGCATTAAACTACCCGGAATCAATAATAAGCTAACTGAAGCGATATAACCGATTAATCCAATAAACAATGCTATTTTGCCAATTTTTTTTAATAGAGGTTTTTTTATTCTAAAGGCTCCCCAAAAAAGTAAAATTAAGCCAAAGCCACCCAAACAAGTAGCAAAAGCTGCATCACCACTGCTTAAAGAAAGCACCAAAAACATAAAAACCAATATAAGAACTGAAAAAACAATTTTAATTAAAGAATAAATAAGGTCTTCTTTTCTTTCCATTTTCTTTTTTACCTCCTCATAAAAAACAGCAATCAAATAAAGGGCAAAATAAATATTAAAGAGAAGATAGGTAGCTAAAAAAGAGCTATTGCCTAGCGTAGAACCCCCTTTAGAGGTTAAAGTGCTATTGTCTCCAGAAAAAAAGGCAAGACAGACAAATAGAGCCACGGCTAAAGATGCTAAAAAAAATCTCTGCCAATCTCTTTTTTTAAATACAGAAATACTTACAATAAAAAAACCAAACAAATGAAGCCAAATCAAAGTTCCAGACATTCTTTCAAATTTAGACCAAAAACTCCGCAAAGGGTCAATACCCAAAATTGTAGCAAATACCAAAATTGATAAATAAAGACTCAACGTCTTGACCACTATGTTTTTTTTAGGCCTATATTTTGGATTCAAATAAGCCAGGATTAACCAAGCAAAAAAGATAATTTCAATAAAAGTCATCAAATAAAGGCCTTTTGGTCCAACATAAGGAAAAAAATAATGAGTGCCAACTATTGCTGGAATTAGTAAAAGAAGATAAGTGGCACCATGTATAATGAAGAGCAGAATATTGTCTATAGAGGTATTAGAAATTGTGTCTTTCTTTTTTCTAATTTCTTTGCTTTTTTCCCTCTCCCTTTTTAATCTTGCTTTTTTACCCATAAAATGATTAAAATGAATTAATGTTTAATAGATTAAGCTTTAGAAAAGTAATTCTTCTTACAGGCGATATAATATTGTTATATCTTTGTTTGATTATAACCTTATTTTTAAGATTTGGTCAAAATTTATCTGAAGAAAATCTTGTAAAACACTTAATTCCCTTCTCTTTTATCTACTTAATTTGGATTTTTATCTTCTTTCTTTTTGATTTATATGAGCTTGATCTTTTGCAAATTGGAATCTCTTTTGCTATTAGAATAATACTGGCACTTGTAATTTCTTTTATTGTAGCTGTTATTTTCTTTTATACAATACCAAGTATTAGTCCAAAAACTAATCTTTTAATATTAGTTATTCTTTTAATGTTTTCACTCTTTTTTTGGAGAAAAGCATTCTTAAAACTCTTTACTTCTTTTTTCAAAAAAAGAATTGCTATAATCGGTTTCAACGAAGTTACTAATAATTTAGTCTTGGCTTTTAAAAATCAACCTCATCTAGGATACAAGCTGGTTGAAATTATTGCTGAAGAAAATATTGCGACTTTGCCTGAAAAAATAAAACAAAATAAAGTAAATACCTTAATAGTAGCTAATAAATACCTTGTTTCACAGAGTGAAGCCAGAAAAATTATTTATCAATGCTTAAAATACAAAATAAATATAATTGATGTGGCTAAAGCCTATGAAATCACTTTTAGAAAACTGCCTATTGATTTTTTAGACTACCTTTGGTTCTTAGAAAATCTCCAAGAAGGAAAGAAAGACCTCTATGATAAGATGAAAAGAATTACAGATTTAATACTAGCCTCAATTATTTTTTTATTCTCTCTTCCTCTTTGGCTCATCTTTGCTATATTAATTAAGCTAGACAGTAAGGGACCAATCTTTTACAAACAAGAAAGGGTTGGCAAAAATAGAAAAACTTTTCTACTCTTTAAATTCCGTTCTATGCATAAAGAAGCAGAAAAAAACGGCCCGGTCTGGGCAGAAAAAAAAGACAACAGGGTTACTAGAATAGGAAAAATATTAAGAAAAATACATCTTGATGAATTGCCACAGATGATAAATATCATTAAAGGAGATATTTCCTTAATTGGACCCAGGCCAGAAAGACCCATATTTGTAGAACAACTAGAAAAGCAAATCCCCCATTACCATCTCCGCCATTTAATTAAGCCAGGATTTACTGGCTGGGCCTTCATAAGATTTAGATACGCTCGTTCTATTGAGGACAGCTTTGAGAAGTTTCAATATGATCTTTATTACATAAAAAACAGGTCTTTATTTTTAGACCTAATAATTCTGTTGAGAACAATCCCTTTTATTTTCAAAAAAAGTTAAATCAGGAAACTTTTTTTAATAGACTGTCTACTTCTTGAGGAAATTCTAACGCTTGGCCGTAGATTTCATCAGCCATTTTTTCATTATAGGTATGAGTAATAAGATTCCTAGAATTTAAATAACTAAACCATTCTTCCGGCTCTTTAATAACCTCTAATCTTGCCCCCTCTCTAATACAATTTTTTGGACTCTTGCAATCAAAACCCTGGTCTCTGATATAAGCTTGGAGGGTTTTCCAAGCCAGTTCAAAAGTAAATTCAAACCTTTGTATAGTGGCATCCTTGTTCATGCTCGTAGGATTAGCTTTAACTGCTTCTTTCAATCTTTTATTCGCTTTATTAAGATTTTTAATTAAATTATCTAATTGGGTCATTATATTGATAATTTTTTAATTTTTGATAAAGCTATTTGGCTAAACTCTGGAGAAACCAATGAAAAATCCACTATATCTACCTTATAGGGTAAATCAGATTCCTCTAAGGCCTCCTCAATCATTGTTAAAATATATCCGGGAACTGCTTTTTTCCCTTTAATACCAATATCATAATCACTATATTTTTTTGCCTTTCCTTTAACTCTTGAGCCAAAAATAAAAACTTCATACTCCTTAGAGTCTAAAAATCGAAAAATAATATCTTTGATTTTTTCTTCTGTTTTTCTAGTTTTTGTGGTCATCAACTATAATTATCTAAAATAATCTATACTCTGTCAACTTAACTATTAAAATAAATTAAAACTACTTTGTTAAACATTTTTTCCAGAGAAAAATTTTCTCTAGCTCTCTTTTTTGCCTGCTGGCTCATTTCTAAAGCCAGTTTTTCATTTTCTATTATTTTTTTAACAGCTAAAGCCAGAGCTTGGCTGTCTTTTGGAGGAACAACAAATCCTGTTTTTTAAGAAACTAAACTTATAAAAATTATAGGGTCTTCTCTAATAAATTATTTTCTAATACTTCCACAAAACTATCAATATAATTTACCTCTTTCTCGTTTATTAGAAAAGGAGATAGTCTTTTTTTGTATCTTATTATATTAGGTTTCAATTTGTTAAGGTATATTTTTTTTAACTTCAGAAATAATTCCTTTTTATCTTGAACGCTCATTTCTGGAAAAAGATTCTCATCTGGAGTAATATTACGGCTTACAAGCCAAACAATATCATAAAAATCACGCGGTTGAATTTCTTTCCTCGTTAAAACAGCCCTCATTTTTTGAGATAAAACAAATTCTTGAGTGTTGGTAACTACATTTTGAACAATACCAAACCTAGTAAATACAATGTTTTCTATAATCGGTTTTATTTTAGGAGTCGTGTGGTTAATTTTTATTACCAATTTCTCTTCTTTATGAGAACTAATTTCCAAATCAAAAAGCAATTTTTCAAATTTAAAAGACCCTATACCAGAATGATCAGTTTTTTTCATCTGATAAATTGATTCTATTCCTTCTTGTTTTAATTTTTCTTGCACTCTCAAAAACAAAGCATTTATTTGCCTAAACTTCAGTCCTAAATTATCAAAATCTAAATCCTCGGAAAATCTATCAAGATTTTTTAGAAGACGCAAGCTAGTTCCTCCCATAAAAGACAAATGTCGAGCTTGGGATTCTTCATATAAATAATAAATAATTTTTGCCTGTAAATATTCTCTAATAAGAGCCCTATTTTTAGCTTCTGGAATTTGCCATCTCCAAGCTTCGTTTTTAAGATTTTCAAATAAATATTTATTTATCATTGGTTAAAAATTCAATAATTTTATAAAACTTTTTATTGTTTTCAGGAATTAATTTTAACCATTCCTCAAGCTTTTTAAAATCAAAATCCTTAGGAAAAGAAAAACGCATTTCTTCTATAAATCCAGAAACAGAACTCACCTCTTTTGAATGCAAATAGAGATAATCAAAAAGAGCCTTTTCAGGGATAGCAATGCTATAGCCATACGGCTGATGTGACAAAATATTCTTAAAACCAAAAAAAAGTTCCGGCTTAATGTGGTTATATAAAAAACTGCCGTATTCTGTCTTAAAATTTTTAGTTTTTCGAGTGGCAACCGAGGTAGTGGCAAATGGTATATCCGGAATAATGCTGTAATAATTAAGTGCTGTCTCGGTACTAATATAGGAAGGATTATAAATAAATCCTGCAAATATAAAAGGTTCTTTAATATCAAAATCGCTAAGCTTATAAACGCTCCTGCGAATATTTTCCAAGTAACCCTTTTTAACCCAAGAATTCAATTGATTTAAAGTAGTCTGTCTTTTTGCTTTTGGAAACCATTTAAAAACGTCTTCTACTTTAAACAAGGGATAATTAAGTGCTTTATTTTTTAGTTCATTAAAGGTCATTTCCAAAAATAATGCTTTTTTATTATTATCGGAAATATATATTTTTTGTCAAGCTCTTAACTTCTTAAAAGAGAAAAATAAATACTCTCAATCCTAAAAAGCATTTTTTCCAGAGAAAACCTTTCTCTAGCTCTTTTTTCTGCTTGCTGGCTCATTTCTAAAGCCAGTTTTTTGTTTTCTATTATTTTTTTAACAGCCAAAGCCAGAGCTTGGCTGTTTCTTGAAGGAACAACAAATCCTGTTCTGCCGTCTTCATTAACCCAACTTGTGCCTGTGCCTAATTCAGTAGAGACAATAGGCGTTCCACAAGCCATGGCTTCAATTAAAACAATGCCAAAGGCCTCGCTTTTAAAAATAGAAGGTAAAACAAAAATTTTAGCTACCTTAAAAAGATTAATAATTTTTTCTCTCTCCTGAAAAGGTAAAAAGCATACTTTATCCTGTATTTTTAATTTCTTAACTTGCCCTATCAAGGCATTCTTTTCATCTCCTTCTCCGGCAATTACTAAATTAATATCTAAATCCTTAACTGCCTCAACTAAATAGCTTAGGCCTTTATAATAATTAAGACGTCCAAGGAAGAGAATAAATTCTCCGTACTGCTTTTTATTCTTCTCTATTTCTTCTTCGTTTAGATAGGACTCAAATTTATCAAAATCAACGCCAAAAGGAACAACAAGACATTTATCTTTGAATCTCTTTAAATAAGAGGAGGTTTCT
>CAZWYU010000018.1:0-9232 GCA_964638595.1 uncultured Candidatus Saccharibacteria bacterium | reverse complement strand
CCTCCCCCTTAGAAAGGGGGAGGAGAAGAAAACAACAACACATCATCCTCCCCCTCTTTGAGGGGGAGGAAAGACCCCCTCTTTTTTAAAAAAAGAGGGGGCTAAGGAGGGGGAGATACAAGCCAAGTTTCCACAGCATAGGATTGACCAAAAAAGCTATATCTGGGAAAATATATATAAATTTATGGAAAAAGACAAATATATTTCTTTATCAAAAGCAGCTCAACTTTGTCCTTACAATCAAGGTTATTTAAGCTTAAGAGCTAGACAAGGAAAACTTAAAGCAATCAAGCTTGGCCGAAACTGGATGACTAAAGAAGAGTGGCTAAATGAATATGTTAAAAAGACAAAAAAACCTCACAGCAATCTTAAAAAAGAAAAACCAAAACCGATACAAAAACAAAAACAGCGTTTTAATAATTTAAATTTTAATTTAATCATTTTTTTGGCTTTTTCTGTTTTAATTTTTGCCCTTTTAACAATAAGTGAACAGGGCTTTTTAGGTTTGTTTAACGATGCAAACTATAGTCTCAAGCTTACCTCTAAAGGACTATTGACTTTAGGAAATTGTTTTTTAAATAGTTCACAAACAAGATTATTCGCTTTTAGTGGTCTTTGGCAGGATAGTTTTGGCATTTTTAATGATTATTTTTCTTGGTTAAGTTCAGAAATACCATTAAAAGCCGAAGCATTTTCTTTATTTTTTGCTAAATAATCTTGTTTAAATTGCTTTTTTATGTAAGAATTAATATAAATAATATAATATTTATTCTCTTAAAAATATGAAAAAGGCCAAAACAGGAGCTTTAGCGGTTTTAGACAAATATCTAATTTATCTAGGAGTTTTTTTGACTCCTTTATTTTT
This sequence comes from uncultured Candidatus Saccharibacteria bacterium, assembly GCA_964638595.1. Lineage (GTDB taxonomy): Bacteria > Patescibacteriota > Minisyncoccia > Minisyncoccales > PEYH01 > CAZWQR01. The sequence goes on along the minus strand of CAZWYU010000018.1, from coordinate 8,367 downwards.
TCTTAGTTTGACCCAAAATGTTTTAGGTTATGCTAAACAATACTTTCTTTTAGTTGTGATGGTTTTGGCCTTTGTTGTTTTTTTGGCTAAACATTTAGTTTGGAAAAAATTTAGTTTTAGACCAATAGACAAAAAATTCTACTATTTTGCCTTTTTTCTCTTAATTTCCTTTGCCCTTTCTGTTTTTTTATCTCTTTGGCAAAATGTTTCTTTCTGGGGTTTGCCCTTAACCATTAGCGATAGTTTTGTTACTTTTTTGGTTTTTCTTATTTTTGCTTTTCTGATTCCTAATGTTTTGCAGACAAAAGAGGAATTGTTTATTTTACTTAAATTATTGCTCGTTTCTGCCGGTTTGGTTTGTTTATTCTCCCTTTTTCAATTATACGGTATTTTTATTTTGCCTTTTAATTTTGCTCAAATAAGCTCTTTTAGTTTAGTGGGTAGTATCTTCGGAGCATCTATTTTTGCCGCCGCTCTTTTGCCTCTTTGTATATCTTTAATTTTTGTGAGCCAAAAAAAATGGAAAATAACTTTTTCGCTTATTGCTTTAATTTTTTTCCTGAATATTTTATTAATTGATTTTAAGGATTCTTGGATAGTTTTGTTCTTTGCTGTTTTTATTGCTTTATTTTTTAGCACAAGACTTCCTGATAAAAAAATTAATTGGGTTTGGTCGGCAATTTTGATGTTTCTTATGGTATTTTCTCTATTTTTTATTTTTTTCAGATTGCCTTTGCCCGGTTTTCCAAATAAACCCCTTGAAGTTTCTCTTTCTTCTGGTTCAGAATATTATATTATCTCTAAAATTTTTGACCAAGGCGGAAAAGAAATAATTTTTGGCACAGGACCTAGCACTTTTATTTTTGACTATTCTCTATACCGCTCACCGCTTCTAAACCAGACTATTTTTTGGGGCACTAGGTTTCAACAGGGAAACTCAACATTTTTAGATTGGATTGTGACTAAAGGGGCTTTAGGGGTGTTATCATTGCTTTTATTCTGGGGGTTAATAGTTTTTGTCGGCTTGAAAAATTTGAATAAAAATATTTCAGAAAAAAATTCTTGGATAATCTTTTTAGGAGTTTTTTCTGCTTGTTTTGCTCTAATAGTGGCTCATTTTGTTTATCCTCTTAGCTTTTCTCTTTTATTTTTATTTTGGTTATTAGTGGGCGTTTTTCTTGCATTTACTCAACCAAAAATTAAAAATATTCAGAAATTAAATTCAAGGTTTCATGCAACCCTTTCTTTTAGTTTAATTCTAATTTTGGTTTTAGGATTAGCTTTACTCTTATTTCAAGGTCAAAAATATTTAGCTGAAATAAAATATTTTAATAGTCTTGAGGCAACCGCAAAAGGAGACATTGAGCAAGCCATTAATCAACTTTCTTTAGCTAAGAGTTCAAATCCAAGTTTGGATATTTATTATAGGGAATTAGGACAACTTTATCTGACTCAAGCTAATATTTTTTCTAAGGGAAAGGAATTAGTTGGACAAGAAAAAAGAGACTTAATTCAGGAGACTTTAAAAAAGGCAATAGAAAATTTAAATAAGGCTGTTGAGATAGCGCCCTTTAATGTAGCTAATTGGAATGTTAGAGGTTATTTTTATCGCAATTTGGTTGGAGTGGAGGGAGCTGGCCAATTATCTCTTGATTCCTACAGAAAAGCCGTAGAGACCGAACCTTACTCTCCTTTTTCCTATGGGGAATTAGCTAGAGTTAATATCTTAATGTCTCAAGACTATAATCAGAAAGGGCAGAAAAATTTAATGAAAGAAGCTCTTAAAAGAGCAGAAGATAATTTAAATAAAGCTATTAAACTTAAACCCGGTTATGCTCCAGCTCATTATCTATTAGCTGTTGTTTATGACCAGCAGGGAGAAATTGATAAGGCAATTGTTAATTTGGAAAATACCAAAACTATTAGCCCTAAAGATGTTGGCTTAGCTTTTCAATTAGGGGTTTTATACTGGCGCTCCGGAGATTTAGATAAAGCTCAAGCAGAGTTTGAGAGAGCGGTTAGTCTGAAACCAATGTACTCAAACGCTAAATATATGTTGGCCTTGGTCTATAATTTTAAAGGGCAAATTGAAAATACTAAACAGCTTTTTGAAGAAATATTTGAAAATAATCCAGACAATATACAAGTTAAAAGAATTTTAGAAAATATTAATCAAGGATTACCAGCATTAGAGGGAATTGAGGTTGATTTACCGCCAATTCAGCAGGGGCCTCCAGAGATTAAATGATAGACAATCAGTTCCAATTTCATAAAGATAACATTTTCGCTGTTTTCGATAATTTTACTGATGGCTTGCTGGTATTTGACAAAGACACAAAGCTTTCTTTAATTAACACAGCAGTTGAAAAAATTTTTGGCTTTGAGAAAGAAAATCTTTTAAATAAGACCATTGAAGAATTTGCTGATATTGAACCTCTTAATAATCTTTTTTACCTTTTAGGCAAAGACATTAAAACAGTTTTTAGAAAAGAATTAGAAATAAATAAAAATTTAATATTAGAAATTACTTCTTCTCCAATAATGAAGCAGAAAGAGCAGATAGGCAATTTGGTTATTTTACATAACATTACTAGAGAAAAAAGGATAGAGAGAATGAAAAACGAGTTTGTTACTATTTCTGCTCATCAGCTCCGAACCCCCCTCTCTGCCATTCAATGGTCTTTAGAAAGGCTTTTGAGTGGCAAGCCGGGTAAATTAACCGAGGAACAAAAGTCAGTTATAGAAAGAGCTTTTAACGACAATAAAAGAATGGTTAATTTGATTAATGATTTATTGAATTTAGTAAAGATAGAGGAAGGTAAGGATGTTTATAATTTATCTCCTCAACGGCTTGAAAAGCTTGTTCAATCAGTGATAAAATATTATCAAGAAAAATTAGAGCGGAAAGAAATTAAGTTTCAATTCCAAGTTCTAAATAAATTGCCAAAAATTAGAGTTGATGAAGAAAAAATAAAGTTTGTAATTGAAAATTTGCTTGATAATGCCATTAAATATACTCCAATAGGTGGGATGGTAACAATTAGCTTAGAACTAATAGACAAAAAAATAGAATTTTCCGTCCAAGACAATGGCATTGGCATACCTGAAACACAAAAAGAAAGTATTTTTGGAAAATTTTTTAGAGCTTCTAACGCTATTAAGATAGAAACCGAAGGCAATGGAACGGGTCTCTTTATAGCTAAAAATATTATAGAGGCGCATCAGGGAGAGATTTGGTTTAAATCAGAAGAAAACAAAGGCACGATTTTTTATTTTAATCTGCCAGCAAACAGTAAATAACTAAGTCCCTTCCCCCCTCCTTCCTCCCCCCTCCCTAAGGGAAGGGGGAGGATTAAAGAGGGGGACAGGGTTCATATTATAACTTAATTATATGAACAAAAAGAAAATTTTAATTATTGAAGACGAAAAAGACTTAAAGTTTCTTTTATCTCAATCTTTGGCCGAAGAAGGCTATAAAGTAGAGGAAGCAATCGACGGAGAAGAAGGTTTAAGGAAATTAAAAACTGGTTTAAAACCAGATATAATTTTATTAGATTTGCTCTTGCCCGGAATGGATGGTTATGAGTTTTTGACTACAATCAAAAAGGATTCTCAACTCAGCTCAATTCCAGTATTAGTTATATCTAATTTAGGGCAACGGGAAGAAATTGATAAAGCTAAAGATTTAGGAGCAATTGATTATTTGATTAAAGCTCATTTTACACTTGATGAAATTCTAAAAAGAATAGAAAAATTTATTGCTTAAAGCCCTAAAAAAATATTTACTTTATTTGTGCTTACTTCCAAAACGCCTCGTTCAAACTGATAGGCGATTTTTTTATTTTTGTCAGTAATAATTGTCAGATTTTTAGAAATTAGGGTTATAAAATTAGTGTGACTTGGCAAAACATCAAATTTCCCTAGCTTATTTTTGGAAGAAACAGATTTTGCTTTTCCTTCAAAAAAGATTTCTGCCACAATCGGTAACCAAAAAAGTTTTACTTCTAAAAACTCTTCTTTCATTTTTTTAGGTCATTTAGGTTTCCAATAAACAAAAGAGTTTCATCATTCATATTATCCAAGCGGCCTTCTAAGATTTCCTTCATCCCCCTAACCGTTTCTTCTCTTTTAACATATTTGCCGGTTTGTCCCGTTTGGTCAGAAACCACAAAAAAGTTTTGAGCTGTAAAGTTAAGAATTTTTTTTGCTCTATGATAAACAGTTCTTTCTAGTATTGAAAGTTCGGCTTCTCCAATAATAGAAACAATTCTTTGCAGTTCTCTATATCTTTCTAAAGTTTTTTTTGCTTCTAATAAAACTTCGTAATGTTCTTGACCAATAATGTCAGGAATGGTTATTGAAGAGGATGAAGCTAAGGCGTCAATGGCCGGGTATCTACCTTCTTGATAAATATCCCTTGAAAAGGTTAAGAGGGAATCAAAATAGGGAATTACTGCTTGGACACCGGCGTCTGTAATATCGTCTGCTGGGACATAAATTGCTTGAACGCTGGTAATTGAGCCCTTGTCTGTAGAAACCAATCTTTCTTGAAGTCTCCCGATTTCACTCTCTAAAGTAGGTTGATAACCATTTTCAGAAGGAATTGTAGAAAGCATAGTTGATAATTCATTGCCGGCTTGGATGAAACGATAGAGATTATCAACAAAAAAGAAGATCTCTTGGTTCTGATTGTCGCGGAAATATTCGGCAACAGTAGCAGCACAGAAGCCGACTTTAAACCTAATGACAGCAGATTCATTCATTTGCCCAAAAAGTAGTATAGTTGAAGGCAAAACCTCTTCTTCTTTTAAGACTTGGTAAAGTTCTTGGGCCTCTCTGATTCTTTCCCCTATACCCGCAAATATCGAAATTCCTTTTTGGTAGAAAGCAACATTATGAATTAACTCCAAAAGCAGTATTGTTTTTCCCAATCCGGCTCCGCCAAAAATACCCAGCTTGCCTCCCTTGATTAAAGGAGCAAAAAAATCTACTGCCTTTATACCCGTTTCAATTAATTCCTTTTTTAGGACGGTTTCTTGATAAAAAGGAGAATGGCGGTAAATCTCTTTTTTAACCTCAACTTTAACTTCGGGTAGATTATCTAAAGGTTTGCCAAAAACATCTAAAGCTCTGCCCAATAAATCCCTTCCCACCGGAAAATTAAAAGTTTTTCCTGTTGTTATGACAAAAGATCCTTTCTCTAATTTTTTGTCTTTGCTCAATAGAAGGCAGAGAAAATTATTCTTGCTTAGAGCATTTACTACTTCTATTATTACGCTTGAATCACTCTCTAATGCTAAAATTTCACCGCTGGCTAAATTAGCGTTATAGAATTCTATTTCTATTATATTTTCTTGGATAGCTATAATTTGGCCTTTTGTTTTTTTCATATTTTAGACACTAAATTGCCAAAGAGTTCTATCTGTTCTTTGTTTATGTTCTGTCTTTGTAATCTATTTTTATTTAGAATTAATTTTTTTCTCGATTCTTTAGCACTTTCGGTTGCTCTATACATAGCTATTATTCTACTGGCATAGCGAGCCAACTGGTGCTCTAGTATAGTTTGGTTAAAAAGAGTGGCAATTATTTCTTTTTCAAAAAATCTCAATATTTCTTCAGCCGAAGGTTCAAAAAGATAGGTTTTTGTTTCTGACATTTTTGTAGCAGGGGGTAGACCGCCTGATATTTGGCTGATAGCTGTGGTCTGGGTTAAAACCGTCTCATATTTACCGTGGAAAACAATAATTTCTTTATAATTTTTGACAAATTCAATAATTTTCTTTATTCGTTCAGGTTTTGGTTTTTCATCGTTTAGTTGAAAATAAAATGTTTTTATATTTAAATCGTTTTGTTTAACTAAAGTCTTTCCCACTTTGCCGGTTATTGCTAAATCAAATTTATTCTTTTCTGAAAATATTTGAATTTCTTGTAAAATATTTAAAATTAAAGGTCCGTAAAAGGCCTTGTTGGCCGAGAGAAAAATTGCTATCCTATCTTTTTTTGGTTGGAGAAAAGAGAGTTCTTGTTTTTTCAACCAACCTTTTTTTAATGAATAAAGGTAGGCAGTTTTTGTTCTTTGATAAATTGCCGACAGTTCAACAAAAAACTTTCTATTCTTGAGAACCTTTTCTCTAATTGAGTTCATTCTTAAATTGGCTATTTTTTGATAAGCTTGAACAATATCTTTGATTGTTGAAACTGTTTCTATTTCTTCTTCTATTTGTTTTAAAGTAGGCATACTAAGTAATTATTTTAGAAATTTTCGGTTTTATTTCTTTTATCAAAAAGAGCAAATGTTTTATATCTTTAATTCCTTCAATTTTTGTTTCCATTTCTAAAAATTCTGCTTTTTTAATAATTTTAGCTATATTGTTTTCCATTATTTCTAAAGATTTATTATCCCAAAAACCGGAAATTAAGAGTCCAGCTAAAATGATCTGGGTATTTCGGATAATCGTTGTTTCTGGGTTTTGGTTAAGTAAAACTTCTATTCTCTTTCCCAGCTCAATAGTCATCTGAGTTTCTTTTGTAAGCTCTGTTCCAAATTGGGCTAAACTCAAAATTCGCTCATATTCTAAAGTTTTTTTTCTAAACCAACTAGCCACTTCTTTTTCTATTGGGGTTTTTGTTTGATTGCCAACCCTAGAGACTGAAATAAAGGCGTTTATGGCTGGTCTTTTTCCTTTTCTAAAAGCATTAATGTCAAAGAAGATGTGGCCGTCAGTCATAGCCATTAAATTTGTTTGAATATAGCCAGAGATATCATTTTCTAAAGTTTCGGCTACTGGTAAGGCAGTAATACTTATCTCCTTATCTCCAGTTTTAAAATTACCAGCTCTTTCCAAAAGTGCGGCGTGGATGTGAAAAATATCTCCCGGGTAAGAATCCCTGCCGGGTGGCCTTTTTAAAAGTAGAGAAATTTCTCGATAAACTTTAGCATGAGCGCTTAGGTCATCAAAAATGATTGTTACTTCTTTGCCTCTATCTTTAAAATATTCAGCAATGGTCATTCCACTATAAGGAGCAAGATAGCTTAAAGTGGGGGAATCGTCTGGTGTTGTATTAATAATTATAGTTTGGTTTAAAACATCTTGTTTTATTAAGTAGTCTTCTATCAAGCGAATAGCAGTGTCTTTTTTTCTAATTCCGACATAAATACAAATTGCTCCTCTTTTTGCTTGGCTAACTAAAGTTTGAAGCAACAGGGTAGTCTTTCCTGTTTTAGCATCTCCAATTATTAACTCCCTTTGACCATGTCCAATTGGAACCAAAAGGTCAACTGCCATTATGCCAGTTTCTAAAGATTTCCTTACTCGTTTTCTTTGAATAAAAGGAGGAGCTGTTGTTTCTATATGTTTAGTTATTTTGTTTTCTATAACAGGGCCCTTATTATCTATAGCTTCGCAGAGAGGGTTTACTATTCTTCCTAAAAGATTTTCATTTATTTCTATTGAAAATTGTTCATCGCTTCTGGCTACTGCTTCGCCTGTTTTTAAATTTTTAGACTCAATGACCAAAATTTCTGCAATTTCTTTTTGCAGACCATAGACTATTCCTTTTTTTCCACTCTCTGTGATTATTGATTCTCCGAGTTTTAACCCCGGTAATCCACTCACATAAGCCGTAGATTCAAAAAAACCGCTGATTCGGCCGATTTCTTTATTCTTTTCTAAATAATCTTCAAATTCTTGCATAATGATTATATGGTAATTTATAATTCATTTTTTTCTATTATTTTATTAATATTTTTAGCTAAAGAGTAATTTCTATACTCGCCCTTATATTCAATAATTGCTCCGCCAACGATTTTTGGATTAAAAACGATATTCAAAATTAATTTTTCTTTAGTATTATTTTTTAACCAAGAGGAAATTTGTTCTAAAAAGCTATCCGGTAAAGTGCGGGCGACTTGTATCCTAATTTGAGGAATTTTTTGAAGATATTGTTTTAATTCTTCTAAAAAGACTGATTGCCCTTCATTGTTCTCGGGTATTAAATTTTGTTTTTCCCATTGAGTAATAAAATATTTTAGTTTTTCGTTGCTGGTTTTTTGGAGTTTTTCAGTCAAGTCTTTTTCTGTTCTCTCGGAGATTTTTTTTTGCAGTTGGTTTATTTCCTGAAGCACAAAACCTAATTCATCGTTAGTGATTATTTTATCAGCTAAATTTTTAAATTGTTTTTCCATAATTTAATTTCTAATTTTTTCCCCCTCCTTAATCCTCCCCCTTCCCCAAGGGAAGGGGGAGGAAATAGGAGAGGGTTCTTATTCCTTCCTCCCCCTCCTTTTTTTAAGGGGGAGGATTAAGGAGAGAGTTTTTGTTCCTTCCTTCCTTCCTTCCTTCCTCCCCCTTTTTAAGGGGGAGGAAA
>CAZWYU010000017.1:0-15152 GCA_964638595.1 uncultured Candidatus Saccharibacteria bacterium | reverse complement strand
CTCAAAAATTTTCTTAATTTCTTCTTTTGCCTTTAGATTTGTTTCCATAATTGGCTTTAACTGGGCGACAGATTTAAAAATTTCTTTATCGTAGCTAATTTTTCCTAAAATATGCCCCTTTCCCCATTTTTCAATTTCTTTAGTCTTTTTTGGATTGATATCCCATTTATTAATAATGAGTTTCCAGTCTATATGAAAATATTTAATTAGCTTAAACACTCTCTTTAAATCAGAAAAAGCCGAAGGAGTAGGTTCTGTTACAAAAACAGCTAGATTAGCGTCTTTTAAGGCGGCAATTACCGGACAACCAGTTCCCGGGGCAGAGTCAATAATCGTAACATCGTGCTCGTATTTTTCTGCTTCTTTTTTTAATACTTCCACTATTTTTCCCGAGCCAGTTTCCCCCGGAAAGAGTTGGCCAACAATTAAATTAAAACCATATTTTGTTTTTTTGACTTTTATAGCTCCATTTTTAACTGGTTTCATTTTTATAGCTCCCTTTGGGCAAAAAATTTCACAAGCTCCGCAACCTTCGCATAAAAAAGGATTTAACTCTAATCTTCCATTTTTTACCTTTAAAGCATTGAACTTGCATTTTTGAGCACAAACTTTGGGATTTTTAATTTTGCTATTATCAATTTCAGGTTTTTCAGAAACGCTGATTTTTTTATCTTTTTCCCATTTGCCTATCTCGTTTAACCAAATAGCTAAATTAGGCGTATCAACATCACAGTCCAAAGCTAAGGGCAAAAGATTGCTCTCTCTTTTAAATAAAATAGCCAAAGATGAGGAAATCAAGCTTTTACCAACTCCACCTTTACCGCTTAAAATAACAATTTTCATAAAATTTTTTTAATGTCTTGTTTTAGAATTTTTTTCATATTGGCATTATAAACAGCCACTGCCGGATGATAAAGAGGAATAATTCTTTTTTCTTTTTCAAAAATTTTGCCATGAATTTTTGAAATGCCATCAATTTTATCTTCTAAACCATACTTTTTTAAAATATACTTAGTGGCATAATTTCCTAAGGGACAAATTGTTTTTGGGTTAATAAGCTGAATTTGTCTTTCTAAATAAGGAACGCAAGCTTTTATTTCTTCTTCTTGAGGGTCTCTGTTTTTTGGAGGCCGACACTTCAAAATGTTTGTAATGTATATATCTTCTCTTTTAATGCCAGCAGACTCAAGTAATTCATCTAGAATTCTCCCAGCTGCCCCACAAAAAGGACGGCCTGTTTTTGACTCATTAAAACCAGGAGCCTCCCCTATTAACATTATATCTGCTTGGTGATTGCCTTCTCCAATCACAGGATAGAGCCTTGTCTTGTGAAGAGGACATTTTTTGCAGCTTATAACCTCGTATTTTATTTTTTTAAGCTCTTTCTCCATTAATTTCAATAATTTGGCCAGCCTCTCCTTCAATGCATTTTTCTGGATAAAGTTTTTTAATTTCTTTTTTGTGTTTAGTGCAATGAGGCAGTATTATCGTAAATTATATTTATTTTCACAAATAAGAAAGCATTTCGCCTTTTGAATATTTATCAATTATTTCTTTTGAATAAGGAATTTCTTTTTTAATCTTTACTTTAAATTTGTTTGCTATCTTTTCTATATTTCTTTTATCTCCTAAATCAGCTTGGTTCAAAATTATTTCTGCAGGCACTTTTAGTTTTTTACATAAATCCAATATTAAATCTAAGTCAAAAGCTCCCATAGGTGTTGGTTCGGTTACCACATAAGCTAAATTGCTGTCTAAAATAGCCGAAATAACCGGACAGTGCGTCCCGGCGGCTGTATCAAACAACAAATAATCAGCTTTAATTTTTTTGGCAAATTCTTTAGTTTGTTCAACAATCGGCCCGGTTTCTTCAATTCGTGGATTAGCTACTCCCGTAACCAATAAAAAATTTTTTATTTGATTAAGATAAATTTTGCCAGTTTCCTCTTTCTTGGTTTCTATGGCTCCTACGGGGCAAACCGCTTGGCAGGCGCCACAGCCAGAACATAATTCTTTAATAAAAATAGGATATTCTCCCGGTTTTTGAAAAATAGCATTATTCTTGCAGACTTTCACGCACAATCCACATTTAGTACATTTCTTTTTATTAAGTTTTGGAAATTCAGCATAGGTTTTTGCTTTTAGTTCTCCTAATTTTTGACCTAAAATTAAATAATCGTTTGGGCATTCCACATCACAATCACAAAGAACTACTTTGTTCTTTTTAGCCAGTTCTATAGCCGTTAAAACAGCTATGGTAGATTTACCGGTTCCCCCTTTTCCGCCGGTAATAACAATTTGTTTCATTTTTTTTCTTTTGTTGGAACCTTTAATTCTCTTAAATTACCTTTTAAAAAGTCGTTAAGAATATCTTTAACTTCTTTATTTTCTGTTTGATAGACTTCAATAACTTCATCCCTTAAAGAATGGAGGGAGATAGGCCCAATTTCTTTAGTAATCACTGTATCAATATCCTGCTTTGCTATCCATTCAGCTGCACTTAACCCAGCCCTTGCCTTTTTTTCTTTAAAAGGATTATTTTTAAGTTGTTTTTTTAACACCTTTTCGCTGTCCATTTCTATAAAAAAGAATTTGTTGGCTTTAGCAAAATGCTCGGAGATTTCCGAATCTTCTTTAATAGGAATACAAATTTTATAGAGATTGGCTTTATATGGTTCTAGCGAAACTGTAAAGGAATCTACTTCTTTTACTTTTTCTTTAATTTTTAATTCAATAGCTGAAGAAACCTTATAAGCCTCATTAACAGAAAGCTGTTTTCTAACTTTAGCTTTAACCTCGCCAAAAATGAAGGGACCGGCTTTTCTTAATTTTAGTTCTTGAAAGTCCTCTAAATTGGCTTTTAAAATTCTTTTTATTTTATCTTCTATTTTTTTGTTCGGCGAAACATCCATTAAAGCAAAAATAGAATCTTTTGCCGATTCAAAACCGGCTTGAAAAATTACAAAAGAAATAATGATGCCAAAAATAGCTTCTACATAAGGAATTTTTAAAAAAGCCGCCAATATGCCAACAAAAACCAAAGAAGAAGAAAGCAAATGCAATCTGGATTCACGGCCATCAGCTATTAAACTTTGAGCATTAACTTCTTTTCCTACTTTCATTTCATAGCTTCCTACTAAGTACATAAAAATTGCGTCAAGTATCGCCAAAGTAATAGCCAAAAAAGGAATATTAATATCGTATTCCAAAGAAAGTTTATTCCAGCTCTCTTTGATAATCTCAAAACCGGCAAAAAATATTAAGCCAGATATAATGAGAGCAGTAATATTCTCTGCTTTATAAAATCCATATCTAAATTTTTCGGTTGGTTCTCTTCTGGCAATTTTTAACCCAAACCAAGCAGTTGCCGTAGAAAAAGAGTCTGCTCCGCTATGAACAGCATCTGCCAATAAAACAATACTGCCAGATATCATACCAATAACCGCTTTAGCCACAGCAAAAGTGAAAGTGGTGAAACCGGCTATTAAGGTTGCTTTTTGCCCTTTTTGTAAGTTATTTCTGTTCATTTATTTCTGAAAGCTTACCAGCTGAATATTCCTGAAAAGCTTGTTTTGCGGTTAAATTCTCTTTCGCGGAAAATATTTTAATATTTGAAGTATTTAAAACGGCAAAAGCATTAGGTCCAATGTTTGAGGCAATTATAATATTAACTTTCTCATTTATAAGAGTCTGGCTGGCAGCCACACCAGCTCCTTTAATTGCTTTAACTCCGGGATTCTCTAAACTTTTTATAAGTTTGCCTTCTGAATCAACAATCAAAAAATAAGCTCCTCTGCCAAAGCGGGAGTCAACCAAAGAATCTAAATCAGGACCAATAGAAATAATACAAATTAACATAGTTATATATAAATAATTTAATTAATAATGGAAAATAGACAGGAATAACTTGTGCACCACCCGGTGGTTAACATGGTTTACATTGTGGTTATTTCTTGATAAAAATTTTTCCTTGAATAATTTTATTAGCTGGCTTGCCATAAACCATTGTTTTTCTAGCAAACTGCTCTCCGCACTTAGGACATTTTAAGTCGCCATTAGTATAATCTTTTGCAATTCTTTCTTCGTAACATTTAACCAAATGGCCAGGGCCTTGTTTGTGGTATTTGTAAAGCAAAGTATTGCAATTTTGGCAATAAACCTTAATCGTTCTCATAAAAAGTTTTCAGTCTTGCTAACTCTTTTTCAACTAATTCTCCCTGATATTCTGCATTATGAGCCCTTTGATAAACTGGTTTTTTTTGGTCTAAATGAAGGTTGATTTCAAAACTATCTTTTTTTTCTTTAATATAAACATGAAAACGAGGATATCTAAAAGTGCCTAATTCCCTGACAAAACTCAATTCTTCATCTTTTTGACCCAAAAGCTTATAGCCGGCTTTGCGCATAAAATTTCTAATATTTTTTTCTTTTTCTATAAATATTTTCATTCTATTTTCTTCATTTTGTGCTTACCCGGGGTAAGCACAAACCGGTGGAGCACAACATAGAAAAGTTTATTCTATTTCTATGCCTACTGGACAATGGTCTGAACCTTGAATCTCGCTTTCTATAAAAGCTTTTTCTATCTTAACACTCTTAGAGGCAAATACATAATCTATCCTCCAACCAAGATTTCTCTGTCTGGCATTATAAAGATATGGCCACCAAGTATAATTTCCTCCTTTCTTGTTAAACTGGCGAAAAGAATCAATAAAGCCCAAACCAATAATTTTATCTATTTTTGTTCTTTCTTCTGGAGTAAACATAATGCTGTTTTTATTATCATTCGGCCTAGCTAAATCGATTTCTTTATGAGCAATATTGAAATCTCCAACAACTATTACTTTTTTGTCTTTCAAATTATTAAGATAAGCTATTAAAAAATTATAAGCTTCAAGTTTATAATCAAGGAATTCTTTGCTCCGTCCACCGTGAGGGATATAAAGATTGATTAAGGTAAAATCTTTATAATCTGCTCTTAAAAATCTTCCTTGTTCGTCAAATTTTTTAAAACCCACTTCTTTTATAACAGCTTTTGGCTTAACTTTGCTGTAAATTGCAGTTCCGCTATAACCAAGTTTTTGAGCTGGATTAAATATAGAAAAAAAACCTTTAATATTCAAAAGGTCCTCAGGCAAATCTTCTTCTTTGGCTCTTATTTCTTGCAAACAATAAAAACCAGCTTTGGTTTTATTAAACCAACTTAGAAAGCCTTTCTTGTAATTGGCTCTTAAGCCATTAACATTCCAGGAAACTATTTTCATAGCTCATCAGTTTTCAGGTCTTGTCATTGCTTGGCCGCAATTAGGGCATTTTATCTCATAACAGGGTGCGCCTGTTTGATGAGGCACTTTGGTGCCACAGTTTGGGCAAACGCAGAAACCGCCGGGACCTTGACTCATACCTTGCGGCTGTCTGCCAGGACCCTGTCCCATACCTTGCCCCATTCCTTGACCTGCTCCTTGTCCCATACCTTGCCCCATACCTTGTCCCATTCCTCTTCCTTTATTACCGCCAAACCATTTAGTCCAAAAAGACATAATTAGGATATATTAATAATCTATTGTTATTATACAATTTACTAATAATTTAAGCAAATATTTGTGTACATAAAAAAAATTACCCAGCCAAACAATTTTTATCTTAATTAAATACTATTCGGGCTTGTGCTTACCCGGGCTAAGCACAACGTGCCCTTTTTCAGTTACAAATTAACGGATTAACGAATTAACGAATTGCGATTTACGCTTCTTAATTCTTGATTCTTAATTCGTGATTCTTCCCATATTCCGTATTACTTATATCAAAGAGATAATTCCGCCGATAAAACAAAGCAAAGCAAAAAATATTGCAAATTTAAAAAAATCAATTCTTTGAGAAAAAACTAAGATAATTTTTAAAGCCAGGATACCAACAAAAAAACTAGTTAATAGAGCAGGCCAAAAGCAGGCAAGGTTTACTGGATTTTGAATGTATAAATAGAAACTTGAAGCAGCTACTACTGGTGCAGACATAAGATATGAAAGCTTTAAAATTTCTTTAGGATTTTCTTTTCCTAAAGATAAACCAAAAATAGTAGCCGCTGAACGAGAAAGTCCGGGGATAACAGCTAACCCTTGGAGCAAACCGGAAATCAAAGCTAATTTGTTTGGGCTTAAAGAAATCCTCTTTTTCTTTTTATGAAAATAAGCTGTAAATAAAAGTCCAAAACCGGTAAACAAAAGCAGATAAGAACCAATAGCAATAGTTATAACTAATTGATAAAGGAAAAATCCCACTATTCCAGAAACAATAGTAGTGATTATCAAAAACCTTATCAATTTTTTATTCTTAAAAAAAAGAATTTCTTTCCAGTCTTCAAAAAAGTAAATTAAAACAGCAAATAAAGTTCCTAGATGAAGAAATAAGGCAACTTCAATTGCATTCAAATCCTTTATTAACAATTGGCTAAAAATTGCAACAACTCCTTCGCTAGATATGGGCAACCACTCAAAGATACCTTGGATAGCTCCTAAAATTAAATAATTTATCATAATTATAATTTAACTTTTTTTGCTTTGAATTCTTTTTGGAAAAACTTTTTACCGATTTTCTCAAAATTACTGCTTAGACCAGTTGTTAATATTTCAATAGAGGAATTCTTAGTTAATTGTTCTTCAATCTCTTTGTGCCTTTGCAAATAATCTTTTAGTTTTTGGGCCACTATTTTGCCTTCAGCTAGAATTTTAATTTCTTTTGGTGTAATTTTTTCTATATCTTGCTTAATTAATCCATAATGAGTACAGCCCAAAATTAAAACATCAATTCCCCTCTTAACTAAAGGTTTGAGACATTTTTCTAAAACAGGCTTAACATTTTTTTCTCCAGATTCAATAAGAGGAACTAAAAGAGGACAAGCTTCCTGAAAAACTTCAGTTTCTGGCTTTAATTTTTTTATCTCTCTCATAAAAGCCTTTGAAAAAACCGTGCCCTTTGTGGCAATAACCCCTATCTTATTATTTTTAGTCATTTCAACAGCTTTCTCGGCGGCAGGAATTAAAACTCCAAGCACTTTTTCAGAATATTCCCCTTGAATCCTCCTTAGGGCTTTACTAGAAGCAGTGTTACAAGCTAAAATAACTAAAGGACAATTTTCGTCAAAAAGAAAATCTACGGCTTGACTAGTAAACTTATGTATTTCTTCATAACTTCTATTGCCATAAGGAGCCCTGGCGCTATCTCCAAGATAAAGATAATCATATTCTGGAAGAAAATCTATAATCTCTCTCAAAATTTCTAATCCGCCAAGACCTGAATCAAATATACCAATTGCTTTTTTCATCTTTTAATTCTAGCAGAAAATTATCCACTTGAAAACTCGCAATTTTTACTATAATCTGTGATATAATAAAAGAATAATTAATTATTCTTACTATGTCTAAAAAAATCTTTCTCTTTGTGGGAGTAGTAATGGTTTTTTTGCTACTCTTTTTAGTTCTTTTTTATAAACCAGAATCAGAAGAAGAATCGTCTCCAAAAATGCAAGAAATAATGTCTAGAAATAAAATTATTGTAGGAACAAATGCGGCTTTTCCGCCAATGGAAACTTTTGACGAACAAGGAAATTTTATCGGCATTGATATAGAAATTGCTAAAAAAATTGCCGAATCATTGGGTGTAAAAGCAGAATTAAAACAAATAGAATGGCAGGACATTTTTGATACTTTAATAGCCGATGAAGTGGATATATTAATATCTGGCATAACCATTACTCCAGAAAGAGCTGAAAAAATGGCTTTCTCAAATCCTTATTTTAACGCCGGTCAAGTCATAGTAATTCATAAAGATGAGCAAGAAATTATAACCGAAGTAAAGAATCTAAACAATAGAATACTAGGAGCTCAAGAAGGCACTACTGGCTATGCTGAAGCAAAAGATATTAGTAATGATGTAATCGGCTATATTGATTATTCTGAAGCAAAACAAGGACTTTTAAACAGAGAAATTGAAGCTATTATAGTTGATTATCCCGTAGCCATCAGTTTAGTAAAGGGTCAAAATAATATGATAATTGTTGGTGAACCCTTTACCCAAGAATTTTATGGTATTGCCGTCCAAAAAGAGAATGAAATGCTTTTAGAAAAAATAAACGAAACCTTAGTTAATTTGAAGAAATCGGGACAATTAGACCAAATTATTCAAAATTACATAGAAGAATAATGAAATCTTACTTTTATTCTCTAAAAGTTAAATTGATATTGGCCGTAGTTTTTGTTTCTATTATTGTCTTTTCAGCTATTGCTACCTCTATAATATTTCAGCAAAAACAAATCTTAGAGCAGGAATTTCAAAAACAAGCTAATGTTTTAGCGCAAGCACTTAATTCTTCAATAGGCAGCGAGGAATCTTTATCAAACCAAAACTGTCTTCAAAACGGTATTTATAAGCTGATTTGGTTAAATCCAGATGTAGTAGAGATTAATATAAATACATTTAGAGGTAATGAGTTAATAGTTTCTGCCTCAAACTACACAACCTCAATCGGAGAAAAACCTAATAAAAATAACTTTCAAGTTATTGAAACTGGAAGAACTGTTACTAAAAAAACAAAAATTGGCAATAACCAAGTTTTTTTAATAACTAGCCCAATTTATTTAGCTGGAAAAACAGTAGGCACTTATGAAATTGCTTTGTCTCTGATAGAGTTAGACAAAGAAATGAGAACAACCTATTTTCAATTATTATTGATTATGGGAGGCGGAATAATAGCCCTTGTTTTGATGATGATTCTCTTGCTAAATTATGTGATTATAAATCCTATCACTAGCTTAAATAAAGCAGTAAAATCTTTTAGTGTTGAAAATCTTAGCTATAGAATAAAGGAAAAGGGCAATGATGAGATCGGAGAGCTTTCTCACACTTTTAATCAAATGGCTAAAAATCTAGAAAAAAACTATACCCAATTACAAAAATTAAATAATGAACTGCAAAATTCTTATCAAAAAGCAGAAAAAAAAGTTCAAGAAAGAACTAAAGAGCTTGAAGAAGCAAAAACTTCTTTAGAAAAAAAAGTCCAGCAAAGGACCAAAGAACTACAATCTCTTAAAGATAACCTGGAAAAACAAGTAAAAGAAAGAACGGCTGAATTAAGCGAAAATATAGAAGAATTAGAGAAAATTCAAGAACTTACAACGGGTAGAGAGTTAAAAATGATTGAGCTGAAAGAAAAACTAAAAAAGATGAAACAAAGATTAGGCGAAAAAGAATAAATTATTTAAAAACAAAAAATAACAGAATTACTAAAAAAGTTAATTCTATAATCCAGCCCCAAGAATATTCGTGTTGAATTTTTTTATGAAAATTAATCATAAAACTCTTACATAATTGCTTTTTAAAAAAGAAATTTATAAAAAGAAAAAAATCAGGCAAAATGGAAAAAAATAAAGTAGCTAATATTATAAGAATAGATTCTTTAGCTGAATAGACAAAATAAGAAAAGGCCAAAAGCAAACATAAAAAAGCATCAACTGCTATTAAGAGCAAAGTAGTTGATCTTTTTTTTGTTATAAATTTGTAGTGTGGTATAGCGTCTAGCAAAAAATGTCCTACAAAAACAGCCGGAAAAACAAGCAAGGGTTCTTGCAAAAATTTTAATAAAAAGAGACCAAAAGCAAAGTGTAATATTTCCTGCATATTAAGATTAAAGGGTAAAAGGAGATTGATATCAATAAAAAGAATAAAAAGGAACTATGTTAAAAAAAGTCAACTAAGAAATGTGCTTTTTTCTTACAATAACCATTGTTCTATAATACCAAAAAAATCGCTAAAAAGCGATTTTTTTACCCATTTGGGCTTGTGCTTAGCCGGGCTAAGCACAAGGGTAAACACAAGTAAACACAATTGTGTACCGCCAGGCGATACACAAAAGAATTTATACTAAACTTAAAAAATTCTTAAAAACTAAAAACCCCTTTCGGGGTTTTTAATATAAATTAATTTTTTAATCCGCAAACTCCTCTACCAAATGATTTGCCAAACTTCCCTCTTCCTAAAAACTCTAATGGCATATCGTTATCTTTTGCCCATTCTTGCATTTCCAGTCTTATTTGCTCCATTTTTTCTTGCCTTTCATCTGGTTCTAAATCTTTTAAACATTCATATTCTTCTCTTAATTGTTCTTTCTTTCCAAGAATCAATTCTTTTTGTTCTTCAGATATTGTGCCGTTTTCTACTAATTTATTCATTTTTTGTTGTCTCATCTGACTACCATTTTCCTGAAAAAATTCTTGCACTTCTTTGGAATCAAGATTAAACCTTTTGGCTAATCTTTCATGAAACGCCATTTCTTGAGCAGAAGCATATCCTACGACTCCTAAAGCAATTATAGCAATTGCTAAGAAATATATTAGTTTTTGGTTCATATTAAAGTTTAGTTTTTTAATTATTATTTAAGGCCTTATATTAATTATTACAACTATATCTATAATTTATTTCATTCTTTTAGGAATTGATAGTATTCCTCTAGCATTAATAGAATGGTTATGTTTTTTACCGACAATTAAAATTAAATCCCCTTTCTCAAATTTAGAAATCTTGGCAGTAGACGAAGAAATAACAACTTGATGTTCTTCTCCTCTAGAGTCTCTCAAAATGATTATTCTTCCCTGAATATCTAAAATTTCTCCTCTATTAATCTGCCTTGGTTTCATTTCATATAAATTTCTTATGAAAGGAACTCTTTTGTTGCTTAAGCTAGCATGAATTCCTGTTTTGTTAACTGCAAGACCTAAAAATAATACTATTACGATTGTTATTACCAAAGAATAAATGACAGGTTTTTTATAAACTAGAGAATATCTTTTGCTTAAATGATATAATCCTATTATAAAAATCAAAGATAAAAAAATTAAAACCCATGGCAAATTTGCAAAAAGCAAACTTATTCCAAACCAGCCAAAGCTATGTAAATGATTAAAGGCGTTAATTCTGAATATAAAACTAATTAAACTTATTAAAAATAAAGATAAAAAAAATAAAGCTAAAATACTTAACACAGAAAAAATTGTCCTTACCATAAAATAAGATTTAGGCTTTATTTTTAGGTTTTTTACTCTATTTATTATTTTTTCTTTAAATTCTTCCATAAAGTTTTTTTAATTCTTTTTTAGCTCTCCTCAATCTAACTCCCACGGTAGAAACAGGAATATGAATAACATCAGATATTTCTTTATAGCTTAGCTCTTCAAAAAAATATAGAACTATTATCTCTCTGTATTTTGGATTAAGTTTTGGTAAAAAATCTTCTAGCTCTTTAATTTTGAATAGCATATCAGCATCGTCTTTTGAGATAAGATGAGGAAATATTGTGTCGGGGTCAAGAAAAGAAATAGACTCTTTCTTTTTCTTCTTAATAGCATTAATAAATTCATTGTGAGCTATTCTATAAAGCCAAGTAGAAAATTTTCTAGAAACATCAAAGCTCCTAATGTTAATATAAGCTTTTATAAAAACTTTTTGTACATTATCTTCTATATCTTCATATCCATATAAAAATTTTCTGGCATAACGTTTTATCTTTGACTCATATTTCTCAACTAAAAAACCGAAGGCCTCTGTTTCTCCTGCTAGTGTGCGTAACACAAACTCCTTATCTTCTAAATCAGACATATTTATTTATTATTACAACTCAAGTCTATTTTTATTTCAATAAAAAATTATATAGCTTAATTATAATCTTAACAAAATAAAGATTTAAATACCAAAAAAATCGCTCAAAAAGCGATTTTTTTTACCCACTTGGGCTTGTGCTTACCCGGGGTAAGCACAATGTACCCTATCAGTCGCATTAGCGCGCGAAGCCATTCCAAAACCTTGGCAAAAGATGGTTGGCCTTCGTGGATATTATCGGAACTAGAATTAGAGAGAGAAATGTTATATTTTCAGTGCCTGGGGAATTTTATCCTACCCCTGATTTCACTATATTTTGATAAAAAAACTTCTTCCCAAACAAAACTCATAAGGGAAGAAGAAATGAAACTAGTCTCCACTATTAAAAGGAAGGTAGATCTCCTCCTCTAAGTCGGCTGAGTTGATGCGAATTGTTGCATAGACAACGAGCTCAGGGTTGATAGCAGAGTTGGCGTTCCCTATGATGACCATTCTCTTTTCGGGGTTTATATAAGAATCAATCAAAAATTTAAATCTGATTGTCGGCACATACTTCGCTTCGTCTACGATAATCACAATCTTCTCCATTGGTAAAGAGCTGATTACAATCCTCTCTCCATCAGAACGCCAGGCAAACCTTAAGGATTGGAATGACTTGGCTTCTCCATTAATAGAGCCGCTTGCGAGGAAGAACCTACCGTGAGAACTGCTTGTCCAGTCATCTGCAGTTTTGAATCTCTCAAGGGGGTGTTCCCCGAACAAGCCACATTCCTCTAGGAAGTCTGCCATCTCTTTGACTGTTTCTTCTGTGGAACTGTTGAAACCGTTCCACGAGATAATACAGTCCTCAGTTTCTTCGAGTCCTATACAACCAACAAGTAGACATGCGACCCCAACAAGCAACAACAAACACAACATTTTCCTTTTCATGTAGCCTCCTGTGTGCTTAGATCTATAATAAATATAACATATAAATGATGTTAAGTCAATCTTTGGATACCCGAAGGTTAGGTTCTAACCAAAAAACCCTTGATACACAAGGGTTTATATCGTATGTTGCCGGGCTAGGTATCCTTCGCCCTCTGGAAGAGGGCTTCGGACTACCTCTTCTAGCCCTTCGATGTATCTTTTTTTAGGGCTATATCAACTAGTCTTTTGTAGGCAAACGCCTTACCTGATGCGGACTTAAGATAAAGCTCAAAATCTTTAGCTAATTTCTTATCTTTAAATCCTGCGTAAAATAAAAGTTTCCATGGACGATGAGGAGATGTTGATTTAGATATGCCATTATTATGCTCCTTTATTCTCTTTTGTAAGTCCTCTGTGTAGCCATAATAGAAGATTTTAGATTTTGAACTCCAAAGAATATATGCGTAATACATGATTCATATAGCCCTAAAAACGATAGTTGCCGGGCTAGGATTCGAACCTAGATACACAGATCCAAAATCTGTAGTCCTACCGTTAGACGACCCGGCATTATGGATATTACAACAGCTTACTTTACAAAACTTAGAAATTAATTTTAAGAGTCTGTTTGCAGAGCTTTAAAATTAAACTTTGAATACATTCTTTTCAAGGTTATTTAATTATGCTACTAATCCCCTACTATTTCAATAATAGCTAACTCTAAAGGCAGTTGAGGAATAGAGGAATAATTTACTTTATTTTCCGCGTCAAGAAAGATTTTTAAAGCTTTTCTGATATTATTTTCCTTTATTTTATTTGCTTGCTCTTGCAGTTCTTTTTTTACTTCCTCGGTTAAATTTTTTAAAGCCGGACTATTTATGTCCTGACTTAATTTTAAAAGTAAAATTTGCCTTAAATATTCCACAATGGCTTTGGCTAATTCGTTCGCATCTTGTCCTTTATCTAAAATCTGATTCAAAAAATTAATAGCTTTATTTGCTTGTTTATCAAAAACATATCCAAGAAATTCAGAAACTAAACTTATATCTATAATGCCTAGCAGTTCTTTGACTTGCTCTTTTGTTATTTCTTTATTATCTCCCTTGCTAAAACTAAACACTTGGTCCAACAAAACTTCTGCATTTCTCATTGCCCCGTCTGCGTTCATCGCAATAAGGTTTAAGGCATCTTTAAAAATTTTAACTTTTTCTTCCTTTGATATTCTTTCAAGTTTTTTAACTATTTCCTGGGCAGTTAATCTTCTAAAATCAAATCGCTGGCAACGCGAGCTTATTGTTGAAATCATTTTATGGGCTTCGGTGGTAGCAAGAATGAAAACAGAGAAAGATGGCGGTTCTTCCAATACTTTTAATAATGCATTAGCTGCATCTCTGGAAAGCTGATGACTTTCATCTATAATAAAAACTTTATACTTAAGGTGAGTCGGAGCAAAACGAATCCCCTCTCTTAATTCTCTAATGTCATCAATGCCCCTATTAGAGGCAGCATCTATCTCAATTAAGTCAATTGCCCTGCCTTCGTTAATTTGAACACAAGAAGAACACTTATTGCAAGGCTCACCATTTTGTGGATTTTGGCAATTGATTCTCTTAGCTAACAGTCTAGCAATTGTTGTTTTGCCAGAACCTTTTGGTCCTGCAAACAAATAAGAATGAGAAATCATATCGTTTTCAATAGCGTTTATTAAAGTCTGAACAACGTGTTCTTGTCCAACCACTTCTCTAAATGTTTTTGGTCTATATTTTCTGTATAAAACAAGGTTTGACATTATTTCTTAAAGATAAAAAATTTATAACCCAAAAAGTTCCAAACAAAACCGCACAAAACTCCCGCAAATGGAGCAATCAATCCATCTATTAAGCTAGAAGATATTCCCGAACCAGATAAAACCTTTATTACTAAAAGAGCTATACCTACATTAATTAAAGCGCCAATTCCAGTCACCAAATAAAAACTAGCAAATTCTTTCCCTTTTGCTTTACCTTTTTTACCAAAAGTCCAGGATTTATTCCAAAAATAACTATTCGTGGCAGCTATACTGAAAGATAAAAACTTAAAAAAAGCATATACTCCTACTGCCTTAGCTGCTTCAATAGAGCTTATCCAGAGCAAAAAACCTATCACCCCAAAATCAATAAAAGTATTTAAGGCACCAACCAAAACAAAACGAGCTATTTGGCTTATAAAAGAAAACTTCTTGCCAAGCCAGTCAGCAATATAAAGACCAATGAGAACTAAAACAGGTAAAATAAATGGCAGAAAATAAAAATAGGCAAAATTAATGCCTCCTAGTACAGCTTCTTGGTTTTTTAGTGTTGGCAGGGCTAATAGTCCTATTAAAAAACCAATCAAAAGACCTAACTTTAAATCTCTTTTTTTCATATGAAAAACTTAATTATTAGATTAAGTTTAGCAAAAAGAAAATTTTCTGGCAACAGTGTAGTCTATTCGGGGGACAGTCCCCCAAACGCGGGTGCCCAGAAACCGCGTCGTTACGCTGCAGCGATACCATAAATTGGCCGATGGTACAAATTTGATTGAATATTCTTACGAGTAAATTTTTTGAAATTTATTTA
>CAZWYU010000016.1:0-18371 GCA_964638595.1 uncultured Candidatus Saccharibacteria bacterium | reverse complement strand
CCTCCCCCTCAAAGAGGGGGAGGATGAAAAAAGAAATTTCCTTCCTCTCCTTTTTTTCCTTCCCTCCTCCCCCTTTCTAAGGGGGAGGATTAAGGAGGGGGTTTTCGTTCCTTCCTTCCTCCCCCTTTCTAAGGGGGAGGATTAAGGAGGGGGTTTTCGTTCTTAGTTTTGTGCTTAATCCGACTAAGCACAATGTGCCCTTTTTCAGTTACAAATTAACGGATTAACAAATTAACAAATTGCGATTCACGACTCTCGATTAACGATTCACGGTTTACGATTAACGATTCACGATTCACGATTCATGAGTTACGTGTTATGACCTATAACTTCTTCTAATTCTTTCATTTTCTCCTCAAGCAATTTTTGATTAGAAGCCTCAACTTTTAGACGCATTAAAGGTTCTGTACCCGAAGCTCTCAAATTGAACCACCAATCTTCAAACTCTATAGTAATGCCGTCTAGATAAGAAATTATTCCCTCTTTATAATAATTTTCTACTTCTTTGAGAACACTTTCTTTATCCTCTACTTTAAAATTTATTTCTGGAGTAGAAAAATATCTGCAGAAAGGTTTAATCAATTCTTCAATTGGTTTATTCTCTTCTTTTAATATCTTCAATAACCTTATTAAACTTAATAAAGTGCTTTCTGAATAAGAAAAATCCTGCCAGAAGAAATGACAAGAAAGCTCGCCAGCAAAAAACATCCCCCCTTCTCTCATAACTTTTCTCACATAGGGATAACCAACTTTAGTGCCAATAATTTCTCCACTCATTTCTTTTACTTTTTCTCTTACTCCTTTGCTTATTCTAGCATCAGCGGCTATTTTAAAACTTTCTTTTTTTTCAATAGAATATTTAGCAAAAAGAGCAATAATATAATCACTTTTGATAACTTCACCTCGAGAATTAAGAATAGCTACCCTGTCTCCGTCTCCGTCAAAAATAAAACCTATATCAAAATCTCTTTTGTTCATTATTTTTTTTAAGGGCATTACAGCTTCTTCATCTAAAGGATTAGGTTCATGATTAGGAAATTCTCCATCGGGTTCCATAAAAATTCCTTGATAGTTTAATTTTAGGGCTTCGGCTAAGGCTTCAATTTCTGGGCCTACCATACCATTGCCACAGTCAATAGCAATCTTAAATTGAGAAAAATCTTCTGCTTCTCTTTTTAAAAAATCAATATATGCAGACAAAAGGTCTTTTTTTATAACCTCCCCAACTCCATCTTGAAAATCCCCTTTCAAAACTCTTTCTTTAAAATCCTCCAT
Organism: uncultured Candidatus Saccharibacteria bacterium; assembly: GCA_964638595.1. Classification (GTDB taxonomy): domain Bacteria; phylum Patescibacteriota; class Minisyncoccia; order Minisyncoccales; family PEYH01; genus CAZWQR01. Next base: position 17,096 of record CAZWYU010000016.1, on the reverse strand, counting down.
AGCCACAGCTTCAGTCAAAGCAGCAACCCTTCTTAAAGAAAGTTTCATCCCGTTATACTCTTTTGGATTATGCGAGGCAGTAATTATAATTGAGCCATCAGCTTTCAAAAACCAATTGCCAAAATAATTAAGAGGTGTTGAAGTCAAACCAATGTCAATAACATAAGCTCCACTTTCTTTTAAGGCATCTATAGCCACTTTGCTAAACTCTTCTGAAGATTTTCTAATATCATAACTTAAAACTATTTTTGGTTGTTCAATAGAATAATGTTCCTTTAAAAAATCAGCAAAAGCTCGACTTATATTATAAACCGCTTTTGTGTTAATCTCTTCTGGATATATTCCTCTTATATCGTATTTTCTAAAAATTTCTCCTTTTATCTCCATAATATCTTAATCATAACTTAAATAATGCCAAAAAACAATTGACCAAAATTCTTTTTTATGTTAATTTTAAGTTAATGAAAAATAATTATGAATTAACTTGTTTAATTTCTCCTAATTTAGCAGAGACAGAAAGAGAAAAAGTGATAGATAAAATAAAACAAAACATCAGCAAAAATGAAGGAGAAGTAATTACAGTCCATCCTTTAAATGAGATTTCTTTAGCTTATCCAATAGAAGACCAAAATGAGGCTTGCATGTCTATTGTTGACTTAAAGCTTGATGGTGATAAAGTAAAAGAACTCAAAAAAGAGCTTGCAGAAACTCAAAAACTTCTTCGTTTTTTCTTAATCAAAAGAGTAAAACATACGCATCCAAAATTAATAAAAGAAAAAAGAGTCTCAAAAGTAAAAATAGGAGATATTGATAAAAAAATAGAAGAAATATTAAATCCCTCAAAAAAAGATGAATCTGAATAAAACATTTTTAGTTGGTAATCTTACCGCTGACCCAGAATTGAGAAACCTGCCATCGGGCCAAGCAGTTTGCAGTTTTCGTTTAGCCACAAATAGAGTTTGGACAGATAGAGAAAGTGGAGAGAAAAAACAACAAGCCCAATACCACAACATTGTCGCTTGGGGCAAATTAGCTACATTGACCTCCCAATATCTAAACAAAGGCAGTTTAGTCTTAATAGAAGGACGCTTAAGCACCAGAAGCTGGGATGACCCTTCGGGCAATAAAAAATACAAAACAGAAATTATAGCCGAAAACATACAATTCGGACCCAAAACAGGCGGTAATCCCCAGTCTTATTCCAATAAAAATAAGGAACAGGAGAAGGAAGAAGAAATTCCTACTATTGAAGAAGGCGAAGATATAGACATAGACGAAATACCATTTTAATTATATTTCAGCTTAATTAAATCTATATCTAATGGCTAAATTATAGAAATTTGTATTGTGCATAAGCGTATAAAAAAATGAACAGTCTTATACAAAATACGAAATACGAGATATAAAATATAATTCAAACTTGAATAGAAATTAATTTATCATGCTTTATGACTTGTCCATTTTGTAAAAAACAAATTAAAGAAATTGATTTTCGGGATGTAAAAGAATTAAAAAAATACATCACCGGATTAGGAAAGATAAGAGCCAGAAAAAGAACTGGCCTTTGCTCCTACCATCAAAGAAAGGTAAGCAAAGCTATAAAACAAGCTAGGCATTTAGGTTTGCTCTCTCCAATCAAAAAATAAACATAAAAAATAGCAAAAACTCTAAAAAAAATAGATAAATACCTATGAAAAAAGTTATGCAATCGCATAACTTTTGTCAAATAAGAATAGAAATAAAATTGTAAGATAATTAATCCTTTAAAATAGTTGGTCCTGTGAGATAATTAGATTAAGATGGGTTCGCGCTCATCTTTTGTGTTTGGTCAAACCAAACACATTTTTTTAATTCTTATTTCTTATTTCTTCTAAAGCTTGTTTTTTTATTTCTTCAGCCATCTTAGTATTTTGTTTCAAAAATTCTTTTGCTTGAGGCATTCCTTGTCCTAATTTTTGATTGTTAAAATTAAACCAGCTACCGCTTTTTTTAATAAGTCCACTAGTTAATCCAGCGTTTATAATATCAGCTATTTGAGAAATTCCTTCATTATAATAAATATCAAACTCTGCTGTTTTAAAAGGAGCAGCTACCTTGTTTTTAACAATTTTAGCTTTGATTCTGGAACCAACAATATCGTCTCCCTGCTTGATTTGAGCTCTCCTTGCTAAACGAATCCTTACTGAAGCATAAAATTTAAGGGCTAATCCACCGGGCGTGGTCTCTGGATTACCAAAAGGAATTCCTATTTTCATTCTGGTTTGGTTTAAAAACAAAACTATAGTTTTTGATTTTGAAGTAATGCCCGATAATTTCCTCAACCCTTGGCTCATTAATCTCGCCTGAAGTCCAATTTGCTGGTCTCCCATTTCTCCAGCTATTTCTCTTCTTGGGGTTAGAGCGGCCACCGAATCAACTATAATAATGTCTACTTGATTAGAGCGAACTAAATGTTCTACAATTTGAAGAGCCTGTTCACCAGAATCTGGTTGCGATATTAATAATTCATCTATACAAACTCCAATTTTTTCAGCATATTGTGGGTCTAGGGCGTGTTCTGCATCAATAAATGCCGCAACTCCTCCTCTTTTTTGAGCTTCGGCTGCACAATGAAGAGCCAACGTGCTTTTACCTGCGCTCTCTGGTCCAAAAACCTCAATTACTCGGCCTCTGGGCAAGCCGTTAATACCCAAAGCTTGGTCTAAAAAAAGAGAACCAGTAGAAATAGCATCAACATGCACTGCTTCCACCTCTTTTAGGCGCATAATAGAACCTTCCCCAAACTCTTTTTTTATATCTTCTAAAGTTTCTTTTAGATCCTTATGTTCAATTTTTCTATCTTTTTTTACCATATATTATATAAATTTTTATATTCACTATTACTATTAGACAGAAGCCTAGGCAATATACATTTATGTTTGAGCTCTGTTTATACTCCTCCCCCTCCTCCTTCCTCCCCCTCTTTGAGGGGGAGGATGATGTGTTGTTGTTTTCTTCTCCTCCCCCTTTCTAAAAGGGAGGATTATATATATTCTTTTCCTCCCCCTTTCTAAGGGGGAGGATATAGGAGGGGGTTTTTATTCCTTCCTTCCTCCCCCAAGAAAATTCTATATTTCTAATTTCTAATCAATTTTTAATTTTTAAACAAGCTTCAATATAACAACTTACAAACATAAATATACAAGAAATGTGGTTTATGTGTTTGAAAATTGAATATTTGATAATTGATTGATAATTAGTAATTGCCATCCCGAGGATGGTCCGCCTTGGGCGGAAAAATTGATAATTTATTAATTTTTTTCAAATCGCTAATTATCAAATCATCAAATTATCTTTCACTAGTTACTTATTACCAGTTACCAGTTGCTTTATACACTATATATATTTATTACTATATTATATCACAAATCTTCTTCATTGTAGTTGTCTTCATCTTCAATTGCCTGTTCTATAGTTTTCAAAACCTCTCTTGGTTTTGCACCCTCTGCTGGACCGATTACTCCCCTGTCTTCTAAGCGATCAAGAATCCTAGCCGCTCTAGCATAACCAATTCTTAATTTTCTTTGTAAAAAAGAAGCCGAGGCCCTTCCTACTTCAATAACTAATTCTTTAGCTTCTTCATATAGAGGATCAAGAGGTTCTGTGCCGTCAATTATTGAACCGCCAATTCTTTCGGCTTGTTCAAATTCAGCTTCAATATTTGCTTTCAAAGAATCCTCTTCTCCAAATTTTTCTATTCTATTATTTTTCTCAATAAATTTAACTACATTTCTGATTTCTTCGCTAGAAACATATGAGCCTTGTATTCTTTTTGGTTTAGAAATTTGAGCAGAGACAAAAAGTAAGTCTCCTCTTCCTAAAAGCTTTTCGGCTCCAGTAGTATCTAAAATCGTTCGGGAATCCACTTGAGACGCTACTTGTAAAGCAATTCTAGAGGTAATATTGGCTTTTATCAAGCCGGTGATAACTTCAACTGAAGGACGTTGAGTAGCTAAAATTAAATGGATGCCAACCGCTCTAGCTTTTTGGGCCAATTTTACTACCCCAGCTTCAATATCTCTACCTTTACTAGCCATTAAGTCAGCTAGCTCGTCAACTATCAAAACAATATAAGGCATTATTTCTTTATCATCAGACGGTTCTTTGTTCTTTTTAAGCAGTTCATTATATTCTTCAATATTTCTGGCTCCAAGTTTAGAAAGTATTTCAAAACGCCCTTCCATCTCGTTAATTAGCCACCTTAAAACAATTAGGGTTTTGGAAACATCATAAATAACCGGACACAAAAGATGGGGCATGCTATTATAATCAGTAAATTCAACTCTTTTGGGGTCTACCAAGACGAATCTTAATTGCCTTGGTGAATTACGAAAAAGCAAACTTAACATTATGCTGTTTAGGGTTATGGTTTTACCCGCACCGGTAGCTCCGGCTACTAAAAGATGAGGCATTCTAGCTAAATCTGTATAAAAAGATTCGCCCAAAACATCTCTGCCTACGCTAAACAGCAGGCGTGATTCAGACTCTGTAAAGCCAGGGTCCGAAAATAAGTCTCTTAAGCGAACCATTGTTCGGCTTTTGTTTGGCACCTCAATTCCAACTAAAGACTTGCCTGGAATCGGCGCTTCTATTCTTAAAGGATGAGCAGCTAAAGCTAATGCTAAATTATTGTTTAAAGCTGTAATTTTAGAAAGTTTCACTCCTTCCGCCGGTTTTAGTGTATATTGAGTAACAGTAGGCCCAATATTTATATCTGCCATACTTACAGAAATATCAAAATTATCAAAAGTTCTTTTAATAATCTCTGAATTGCTTTTTACATCGCCGGCTTCTGGGCTACCTTTGTCTTGGGCTAAAAGCTGAAGAGGTGGCAAATTCCAATCCGTAGAAATTAAAGTTTTTTCTTGGACACTTTTATTCTTCAATTGAGGAACTTGAGTCTTTGGTTTTATTTCCTTTTCTTCCTCTTTTTTCTCTTCAACTTTATTTTCTACTCGACTAACAGTAAATTTAGGTTGAAAAACTTTATGAATAAAATCTTCTTTTTGTATCTTAGTTTCTTTTTCTTTCTCTTCCTCTTCTTCTTCATACTCACTTCTTTCCGGTCTAAGATAATACCAAAATATTAAAAGACTAATAACTATTAAAAGCGAAAAGACAAGTAAAGAAACCCAGAATGCAAATATTTTCATTGGTAGCCAAGCCACAAGATTTCCGAGCCAGCCACCTAAGCCCGAATAAAAAAAATCAAAAGAAAGTCCGGATGTCCTGTTTAAATCAAAAACAGCAAGGAAGCCACTTGTTCCTATAAGCAAAAGGGACATAGCTAAATTGATTGAAGCTCTGTTTTTATCTTTCCTGCTAAAAAACGATAGTCCTCCCAACAAAAAAACTAAAGGCAAAACAAGATTTGCTTTGCCTAAAAGAAAATTAAATATTTTAATAAAGAATTTGCCACTAGTTCCGCTTAAATTGAAAAAAGAAAGCAAAACAAACAAGGTCAATGCCAGCATCAAAGAACCAAAAACCCAAGGTTTGATTGATTCTGGAATCAAATTTCTTTTTCCTTGTGAAGAAAAAATCCGGGAAAAAAGAGAGGGTTTTTTCTTTTTTTTCCTCCTTTTTTTTACCATATTTCTATTATACCAAAATTAGACTATTTTTTCTTGTACCCGCTACCTACTGGAATCAACTTGCCAATAATTACATTTTCTTTTAAACCCTTGAGTTTGTCTTCTTTGCCCGTAACTGAAGCCTTGATAAGCACTCTAGAAGTTTCTTCAAACGAGGCGGCAGACAAAAAGCTTTGGGTAGTTAAAGCCACTTTAGAAATACCCAGAAGCAAATTTTGAAATATAATCAACTGTTTTTTTGCTTTTTTCAGACGTTCATTCTCTTTTTCTACCGCCATCCGCTCCACTATTTCTCCAACATTAAAATCACTATCGCCCTTACTTTTAATCCTAACTCTAGAAAACATTTGCTTAACAATAGATTCAATATGTTTATCGTGAATATCTACTCCTTGAGAGGCATAAATCTTTTGAACCTCATTAACTAAATATCTAGATGTTTCTTCTTTACCAATAATTCTAAAAAGTTTTCCGGGGTCAATATGCCCTTCGCAGATCTGTTGGCCAGCTTTTACCTCATCTCCTTTTTTTACTAAAAGAATACGGTTTTGAGGCAAGGAATAAACAATTATTTCTTTTTTGCCTTTTTTTATTTTAGAAGGACTTTCAATTTTCAATTCGCTATCACTGATATCCATTATTTTACCCTCTTGTTTAGCTATTAAAGCTTCTCCTTTGGGTTTTCTTTTTTCAAAAATTTCTTCTACTCTTGGCAATCCTTGGGTTATATCACCACCCGAAGCTACGCCACCAGTATGAAATGTTCTTAATGTTAATTGAGTTCCCGGTTCTCCTATTGCTTGAGCAGCTACTATGCCAATCGCCTCGCCAAATCTAACCAATTTGTTATTGCCCAAATCCCAACCATAACATTTTTGACAAACACCATCTTTGGCTTTGCAGGTTAAGGGAGAACGAACTTTAATTTTCTGTATTTTTTCATTATCAGCTATTTCTTTGGCTATCTGCCAATCAATGATTTCATCCTTCTTCACTAATATTTTATTTCCGTCTTTAACATCTTCCAAAACATAACGTCCAACAATTTTAAAAATAAAATCCTGCCCCACAAGCTGAGCATCGTCCCTTCTAACTTCAATGCCTTCTGTATCTTTGCAATCCTCTTCTGTAACATAATAATCATGAGCAACATCAATCAATCTTCTGGTCAGATAACCGGCTGTAGAAGTTCGCAGGGCCGTATCGGCTGTTCCTTTTCTGGCACCATGGGTGGAAATAAAATATTCTAAAACATCAAAACCCTCTTTAAAAGAGCTCTTAGCCGGAAACTCCATAATCTCGCCCGACGGGTTAATTACCAATCCTTTCATACCAGACATTTGAACCGGTTGAGACCAGCTACCTCTTGCTCCGGCGTCAATAGAAGTAAAAACTATCCCATCTCTAGACAGAGATTGAGGAACTAATCTTTGAATTTCTGCTTTTACTTTCTGCCAAACTTCTATCACTTGAGCCTTTCTTTCTTCCTCGGTTAATAAACCTTTCTGAAAATAATCCTCAATTTTTCTAATCTCTTTTTCGGCTTTTTCTAATAATTTCTCTTTCTCCTTGGGCACCACCAAGTCTTCCATGCCCCAACTTAAACCAGAGAAAGTGGCATATTCAAAGCCAACTTTTTTGACTTTGTCCAAAGTTTCAACTGCTATATGTTCATCAAAATTTTGTATAACATCTCTAATAATGCTTTTGATTCTTCTAGAATTCATATTCTCGTTCTGAAAAGGAAAAGAATCAGGCAACACATCATTAAAAATTATTCTACCTAAGCTAGTCTCTAATAATTTATCATTAACTAACACTTTAATTTTTGCCCTAATATCCAAAAACCCAGCTTCATATGCTAAACGAGCTTCTTCCCCGCTAGCAAAAATTTTTCCCTCTCCCTTAACCCCTTCTCTTATATTGGTTAACCAATAACAGCCCAGAACCATATCTTGCCTCGGGCTAACTACCGGCATACCAGTAGCTGGCTTCAAGAGATTGTGTTCAGAAAGAATTCTTTCTTTGGTTTCTTGTTGAGCTTCCCTTGATAGAGGAACATATACTGCCATTTGGTCACCGTCAAAATCAGCATTAAAAGCTTCACAAATTAAAGGATGAATTCTAATGGCTTCGCCTTCAACCAACCTAGGTTTAAAAGCTTGGATTCCTAAGCGATGAAGAGTTGGCGCTCTATTGAGCATAACTACCTTATCCTGAATAATTTCTTCTAGCGCTTCCCAGACCTCTTCTTCTCCTCTTTCAATTAGATTAGAGGCTTGCTTAACATTATAAACAATCTCTTTTTCCAAAAGCTCGGCGCTCACAAAAGGTTTGAAAAGCTCCAAAGCCATTTTTTTGGGCAAACCGCATTCGCTAAATTTAAGGTCAGGATCTCCAACAATGACAGAGCGACCGGAATAATCAACTCTTTTTCCTAAAAGATTCTGGCGAAATCGTCCTTGCTTGCCCTTTAGCATATCGGCTAATGATTTTAACAATCTTGCCTGACCAGTAGAAGCAATGGTTGTGTGTCCACTTCTAGAGCTATTATCAATTAAAGCATCTACCGCTTCTTGCAACATTCTTTTTTCATTTCTTAATATGACTTCTGGGGCATTAATCTCTAAAAGATGTTTTAAGCGATTATTTCTATTAATAATTCGACGATATAAATCATTTAAATCAGAAGAAGCATAGCGACCGCCGTCCAGTTGAACCATAGGGCGCAAAGCCGGAGGCAATACCGGTAAAACCGTCAGGAATAGCCATTCCGGCCTTATCTTTTCTTCTTCCATTTTTTTCAAAAGTTCTTTCGCTCGCAAAACTTTTTTTCTTTTATTGGCCGGAGCATTTTTTGCTTCTTCTTCAAATTCTTTAATTTTTTGTGGAAGATTAAATTCCTGCAAGATATTTCTCAAAGCTTGGGCTCCTGTGTCAGCTTCAAAAATTGAACCATATTTAGAAGAAAGATTAATATACTCAACCTCTGACAAAGCCTTTAATGGCAAAATTTCGCCTATTTCTTTTTTAGCTTTATCTCTGGCTTTTTTTAATACCTTCAATTGTTTTTCTATCTCGTTTTCTTGAGCTTTAGCTGATTTATTGGCTTCCGTCTTATAATTAGATTTTAATGACTTGGATTTTTCTTTAAATTCAGCTTCTATTTCAATTATGGTATTCTTTTTTTCCTTTTCATCTACTTTAGTAATAATATATGAAGCAAAGTAGACAATTCTTTCCAGTTGTTGAGAAGATAAATCTACAAGTGTTCCAACCATAGAAGGCACTCCCCTTAAAAACCAAATATGAGAACAGGGAGTAGCTAATTTTATATGGCCCATTCTTTCTCTCCTAACTGAAGATTTGGTAACTTCAACCCCGCAACGGTCGCAAACTATTCCTTTATACCTAATTCCACGATATTTTCCACAATAACACTGATAATCCTTTTCTGGGCCAAAAATCCGCTCGCAAAATAGACCGTCTTTTTCTGGCCTTTGCGTGCGATAATTAATGGTCTCTGGTTTAGTAACTTCGCCATGGCTCCAAGCAAGAATTTCTTCAGGCGAAGCTACTTTGATTTTTATAGATTTTATATCTTCTACTTTCATGATTCAAAATCTTTAATTATGAATTTTAAATTTTGAATGTTGACTGAAGTTTGAATTTTAAATTTTAAAACATTTACTTTTTTCTTTTCTTGGTTTCAAAATTAATTTATTCAAAATTCATTTAAAATTTAAAATGGAAAATGGAAAATGGAAAATGGAAAATGGAAAATGGAAATTGAAAATTAATTTGTTTGTTTTAGTTCTATATTCAAACCTAGAGCTTTCAGCTCATTCAAAAGCAAAGAAAAAGAAGCTGCAATATTAGGACTTGGAATTTTTTTCTTTTTAAGGATAGACTGGTAAGCCGCTGCTCGTCCAGCTACATCGTCTGATTTTGTAGTCAGCATTTCTTGAAGCGTATGAGCCGCCCCATATCCTTCCAAAGCCCAAACTTCCATTTCACCAAAACGCTGTCCGCCAAATTGGGCTCTACCGCCCAAGGGCTGTTGAGTAATCAAAGAATAAGGACCAATTGAACGCATATGAATTTTATCTTCTACCATATGAATCAATCTCATTACATACATATATCCAACCGTAATTTTTTGAGAAAAAGCTTGACCAGTTTGGCCGTCATAAAGTTTAACTTTGCCTTTGCTCGGCAAATTAGCTTTTTCAAGCTCTTGCTCTATATCTTTTTCTTTAGCTCCCGACAAAGAAGGAGTTATTGCCCGATAATTAAGTTTTTTAGCTGCCCAGCCAAGATGAGTTTCTAAAACCTGACCAAGATTCATACGAGAGACAACACCTAAAGGATTTAAAACAACATCTACTGGAATGCCATCTTCCATAAAGGGCATCTCTTCTCTGGGTAAAATTTTAGCTACAATGCCTTTGTTTCCATGACGACCGGCAATTTTATCGCCAACAGTAACTTTTCTAATTTGGGCTACTTCTATTTGATATCTTTTAATAACCCCTGGTCTTAACTTGTGGCCAGCTTCTCTGGAAAATTCTTTCACTCTAATAACTCGGCCTCTTTTTCCGTGTTCCATCAAAAGAGAAGTATCTTTAACATTTTTAGCTTTTTCTCCAAAAATTGCCCATAAAAGACGTTCCTCTGCTGTTAAACCAGTTTCTCCTTTTGGCGAAATTTTACCAACTAGAATATCATTAGGACCTGCTTCAGCACCAATCCTGACAATTCCTTCGGCATCCAAATCTTTTAATTTTTCTTCAGAAACATTTGGAATATCTGAAGTTGTCACTTCTGGACCTAATTTTGTCTCTCTGACATCACAAGAAAAAGTTTCAATATGAACGCTGGTTAAATAATCTTTAGCTAATAATTCTTCAGAAATAATAATAGCATCCTCATAATTATGCCCTCGCCAAGGCAAAAACGCTACAAAAAGATTTTGTCCCAAAGCTAATCTCCCTTTATCGCTGGCTGTTGGGTCGGCTAATATATCTCCTTTATCAACCATGTCTCCCTCTTTAACTGCCGGCTTATGGTGAAAATAAGTATACTGATTAGTGGCATCATAATTGCGCAATTTATAAATTCTTTCATTATTTTTTAGCTTAGAGTTTTTTGTTTTTACTATAATTTCTCTAGCATCGGCATAAATTACTTTTCCGGCTTCTCTGGCAATAACCGCTTTGCCCGAATCTCTTACCACCTGTTCCTCAACGCCCGTAGAAACTAAAGGAGCTTCAGGCCTAATTAAAGGGACTGATTGCCTCTGCATATTAGAACCCATTAAAGCTCTATTGGCATCATCATTTTGTAAAAAAGGTATTAAGGAAGTGGCTACTGAAATAAACTGTTCTGGAGCCACATCTACATAATCAATATCTCCCTTTTTAATCATCTGTGGCTTGCTTTTTGCTCTAGCTTCTATTTTTTTAGCTTTAATATATCCTTTGCTATCGGTTTCAATGCCGGCATTGGCAATATTATATTTTTCCTCTTCAAAAGCATTAAGATATTCTATTTTATTAGTAACTTTTCCATTTTTAACTTTAAAATAGGGAGTTTCTATAAAACCGTAAGGATTAATCCGAGCATAGCTTGCCAAGTGGCCAACTAAGCCAACATTTGGTCCCTCTGGAGTTTCAATTGGACAAATTCTTCCATAGTGAGAAGGCTGAACATCTCTAACCTGAAGACCAGCTCTCTTTCTGGTCAAACCGCCAGGACCGCCGGCTGTTAATCTTCTTTTATGTTCTAGTTCAGCCAAAATATTCTCATTGTCCATAAATTGAGAAAGCTGTGAAGAAGAAAAAAATCTTTTTAAACCGGCCATAAATGGCCTAGGATTAATAATATTATTTGGCATTAAATCAGCTGAATCTAATGTGCTCATTTTATCCCGACAGATTCTTTCAACACGCATCAAAGCTATTCTTAATCTATCATTTATTAATTCCGATATTGTTCTTACACGCCTATTGCCCAAATGGTCTATTTCGTCGGGCTTGCTACCCGGTGTAATATTTAATCTTATAATCTCTCTTAATATGGCTATAATGTCTTCTACTCTCAAGACTCTATCCTCTACTGTAATTTCATCTCTGTGTTCTTCAATTTTGCCATATTGCCTATTCTTTTTGTCTGTCAGTTCAGGCAATCGCTGAAGAGTTTTCCAGCGACCGACTTTTGATAAATCATATCTTTCAAAATTAAAAAACATATTATCTATTAGCTCTTTGGCAGTATCCGGTGAAGCTAAATCTCCCGGCCTTAGCCTTTTATAAATTTCTACCAAGGCTTCTGCTTGATTGTTGGTACTATCTTTTTTTAATGTTTCTTCAATATAGTCATTTTCTCCCATCACTAAATCGGAAAAAATTTCTCTTATTTCTTTGTCTGTGGCAACACCAAAAGCTCTTAATAAAGTAGTGGCAGCCACCCTTCTCCTTCGGTCAATTTTTACCCCAATAAAATTAGAGGGATCGGTTTCAATTTCCAGCCAGCTACCTCTGCTTGGAATCATTCTGGCTCCAAAATATTTGCCACCTCTTATTTTTCTCATAGTAAAAAAAGCGCCTGGTGAGCGCAAAAGCTGGGAAATGACTACTCTCTCTACTCCATTTATAATAAAAGTACCCCTCTCGGTCATTAAGGGAAAATCACCAAAAAATACATCTTGGATAGATTCTTCTTTGGTTTTAAGATTTTTCAGTTTAGCTACTAAATGAATAGGGGCGGCAAAAGAATCTTCATTTCTTTTGGCCTCAAACTCGCTTTCATAATTGGGTTCACCTAATTTGTAATCCAAAAAATAAAGCTCTAACCACTTTTCAGTATAATCTCGAATTGGAGAAACCTCTTCTAAAAGTTCTTTAAAATCTCTTTTCCAAAATTCTTGCCAGCTTTCTTTTTGAATATCTAATAAATAAGGGAGGGCTAAACGGATTTTTGATTTAGAAAAATCTTTTTTAAGCATAGCTTTGGATTGTTTTTAACTATAAAAAATTCCCCTCTTTAAATAAAGGGCAAAAGTCCTCTTTTTTAGTTAAAAGGATTTAGTAATCAAAGTTATAAAAATATAGTTATTTATATTTTATCTATTTTTTAAAATTTGTCAAGCAGATATCTGTTAGTATTTAATATCAATAGACTCTATTCGGTTTTATACTCCACCGCCTCTATTCTCCCCCCTTCAAAGAGAGGAAGGATTAACCCCGCTCTTTTTATGTTGTGCGCCACCGGGTGGTGCACAACATAAAACAAATAAATTATTCCTCTCTTGGTTCTGCTTCTCCCTCTTCTCCCTCTTCTCCCTCTTTTCCAAGTTCTTCTATTAATTCTACTTCTATTTTTTCTCCTTCTTCATTAAGTTCTTCTATCGGCTCTTCAATATTTTCCGCCGGCTCCATTCCTCCGCTTTTGAGAGATTTAATCTTCTTTTGAAGCATTTCATTATTAGGATTAGATTTAGCCACTATTTCTAAATTTTCTATAGCTTGATTAATCTTTCCCTGCCTTTCCAGAGCCAGCGCTAAAGAATATCTAGCATCAGCAAAAGATGGTCGTAAATTCAACACTGCCTTAAATTGTGTCAAGGCCTTTTCTATTTCTCCATTATTGTAATAAAGTCTGCCTAGTTGAAATAAGACATTGTGATAAGAGTCAGGATATCTAGTAGCTAAAACTGAAAGTCTCTCTAATTTATCAATCGCTTCTTCTATGTTGCCCTCTGACTCTAGATATAGCGCTAAGCTAATATTGGCCGGTACATAATCTTCTTTTTGCTCTATTGCTTTCTCAAAATATTTTCTAGCCTCTTCTCTCTCATTCATGGCTAAATATAAATTACCCGTTTCATTGTAAAAACTTGGATTTTTGGGCTCCAATTCAATGGCCTTGTTAAAAGCTTCAATAGCTAAATTAATAAACTGCTTTTGCTCTGTAGCCACACCCAAAAGCTCCTCATAAAGATTAGCCAAATGTTGCCAAGAGCTTACTTGGTTAGGAGCTATACTAACAGCTCCCCTAGCCATCTGCTGGCTGCCTTTAAAATTATTAATTACTACTTGCTGCTTTTCTTCGCTGTCTATGTCAATAAAACCCAATTGGGCTTTGGTCAAAAGAAGCTGGGAAAAAACCATTTGATAATAAGGTTCCTTGGGGTTTAGCCTAATCGCTTCAAACAAAAGTTCTCCTTTCTCATCAAGATTAGGATTATTCCAAGCTTTTACAAACTTAACATCAGCTAAATAAATTTTATACCCAAAAAAACAGAGGGTAATAAAAGCTAGGAAAAAAATAATGAAAATTGTTTCCAAAATCAAAGCTAATTCGGCTTTCTTTGATAAGCTCACTATTTTCCATTCCTCGCTTACTTTAGCCATTACAAGAGCCAAAAAGAGCCAGAACAAAAAGCTTAAAACAATATTTTGATAATATAAGATATTTATCAAAACCAAAGCTAAAAATAACAAGCCCAAAAAGACTTTTTTATAATCTGTTTTCTTTTTGTCTCTCAATTTCACAAAAACCGCAAAAATTAAAGAAACAAAAGTTAATAATCCTAGAATTCCATAACTGACTAAGTTTTCAGCAAAAGCATTTCCCGAACGATTAAATCTTTGAGTCCATAAGTTATTATAATTTAAGCTTTGAGGTTTAAATTTTGAATAATTGTAAGAGAAGGTGCCTGGACCAGTACCGATTAAAGCATTTTTGAAGTTAGAAAAAACTGAATCTTTAGCAATTGTCCAAGAGTGCTTTTGGCTTAAGGTGTTTTCCAATAAAAGACTTTTGTTATTAAGAAAAGAATTTGGAAAATCTGCTATTATTAACCTAAAGCTTAAGAATAAGAACAAAAATGAAACAATAATTAAGGTAATTGGCAAAATAAGACGGTGGACATTTTCACTGACTATTTTATCTTTTAAAACATAAAAGATTAAAACTAAGAGACTAATGGCTAAAACTAGCCAAGCTGGAGTAAAATCGGCCATTATTAAGATAATAAAAGAAAGAAGAACAAAAATACTTGAAAACAATGTCCAAAATTTTGATTTATTTTTCTCCCCCAGCCACTCAAAACCTTTCAAAAAAACAAGTGTTCCTAAAACAACCATAAATGAAAGATACATAGATAAACTGGCTAAACTGCCGCCAACTAGACTAACCATATTTTCTAAGTTAGTTCCGCAAAATAGTCCAAAAATAGATAAAAATGCAAAAAGTAATGCCAAACCGCTTGAGGCAAATAAAACCTTAACAATTGTTGCTGGCTTTAAAAGATTTTTCTCTTCCTCTTTAAAACTTAAATTATTAGAAACTAAAAAATAAAAACCAGCCATAGTTATTAAACCAATTAAGCCGGCGTCAAAGCGTCCGTATTGTCCTAAAAGACTCGCCTGTTTGTTCACAGAAAAAATAGTTGAAAAAATAACCAAAACTAAAAAACCCAAAACAAAATAATTAACCTTAGTTTTTCTAATTTTTAGTTCTTTATCTTTAACTATTATCTTCAAAACCCACAATAGAACAGAAAGCCAAACAAAAAAGAATAAAAGATAAAGCTTATTAAAACTCAAAAGTTCAAAAGTAAAAGGTAGAAGGAAAACTGGAATGAGAAATATGGTAGAATAGATCAGAAAACGTAGAATTTTGTCAAACATAATAATAATTTTTTAATTGTTATAATCTTATATTGATATATTATTATATATCACCATTTTAGCTTAATCTTTTGTTTCAATCAACCTTTAGGGTCTCTTTTAAATTAACGATTTAACGAATTACGATTCACGATTTACGATTTACGATTTACGATTTAAGTTTCTTAATTCGTGATTCTTAAATCTTGAATCTTAAATCTTAAATCTTGCTTCTCCCCGTGTTACGTATTACGTGTTACGGATTGTGTGTGTCTTCATACGCTATACAAAATACGGGTGTGTTATCTTAAATTTTAATTACCGATTACCAATTAACAAATTAACGAATTAGCAAATTAGCAAATTAGCAAATTGCGATTCACAATTTACGATTCACGATTTACGATTTACGGCTCCTCTGGCAACACCGTCTTTATATCTATATTATTAAATATCACCTCCCCTTCTATGGTAAACGGATTAGGCGGGAAAAACCTTATTTTTATCAAATCTAAAACCGGACTATATTGACCGTTGGGATCTGACTCAAACCGAGCTTGATAATAAAAAGGGCATTCAGACCAATAAAAATCACCTAAGGAAATACTGCTAGTTCCGGCGCTTGCTACCGTATCCCAGCCATTTGGCGTACCAGCAGAGTTAACCCAAGGACCAGAAGCAGAGGTAGTTGAATAGCGGAACTTGAGAGTTGTTCCTTCTGGTAAAGAGCTGACGTTATAATAAAAACTACGAATATGTCTTACATCCAAACCGCTCAATAAATTAGCAGAAGTGGAGGTGCCAGCGGATTCGTATTCTGCTTTTGCTGTACCTACAAATCCAAAACAACCAATACCAATAGCCATTGTAAATACCAGCAACAATAATTTGTAATTTAAGTTGAACATTCTAACTAAAAGGAATTATGATTCAAGATTCAAGAATGAAGAAAAGATTTCGTCTTTGAAATAAATCCCTGTAAAAGTTTATGAGTGGTGTTAATCTGGTCTGCTAACTTATTAAAATCTTCGTTCTTTAGATAATCTACATCTTTTGCCACCAAAAGTTGGTTTTTAAGTTCTATTAAGGAACCTTGCGCTTGGTAATAAAACCGCAATTTATCTTTATATCCTTGTCTACCAAAACCCTCTGCAATATTGGAAGTAATTGAAACAGCAGCTCTCCTCATTTGATCTATAAGCGAATAAGTTTCTTTTTTAGGAAACCTTTTAGTGTTTTCATAAATCATAATTACTAAGTTATGTCCTTCCTGCCAAACCTTTAAATCAGTAAAAGATCGTATTTTAATTTTATCTTGACTCATAATACTTAAATCTTAATTTCCGCCCCAGGCGGACCATCCTTGGGTTGGCTTGCTTCTTACTTTTTGCTTTTTGCTTCTTGATTCTCGATTCTTGAATCTTGAATCTTAATTCGTGATTCTTAAATCTATTCTTAACGATTAACGATTCTCGCTTCCCGATTAACGATTTACGATTCACGATTCACGATTCACGATTCTTGACTCATAATACTTAAATCTTGAATCTTGAATCTTAAATCTTTTATTTTGGGCTTGTGCTTACCCGGGCGAAGCACAACGTGCCCCCCTCTCCTCTTTCCTCCCCCTCAAGGAGGGGGAGGATATAGGAGGGGGTTTTCCCAAATTTCAAATTATCAAATTATCAAATTACTAATTACTAGTTATATATTATCAAACAACATTTTCATAGTGGTCTAATCGCTTTATAGAATTATCCTCTTTTAATACTACACATATTGCGTCTAT
>CAZWYU010000015.1:0-3223 GCA_964638595.1 uncultured Candidatus Saccharibacteria bacterium | reverse complement strand
GATTGCGGAGAAGAAGAAAATCAAGCTTACTTTAGTTATATCGGATAGATCGGATAGTTAGTTTTTAGATAGCCTTCGGGCTATCAATAAAGTTAATTATTAAATTATAAAAAAATGGAAAAAGAAAAAATAATTAGTCTCCTAAAAGGCTACAATCCCGAAGAGGTTAATCAATATGCCTCTTATTGCCTCCGTTTATTTCTTGAAAAAGATAAAAATGGAAAAATTAAAAATCCTTGGATCCAAAGAAAAACTGAAAAAGAACTTGCTAATTTGTTCAAAAGAGTTGCCAATGAGGGGTTAGTATTTGACGGAATTCATATTACACTCCAATACAGTGGTATCAGCTATGATTATATTGCCTACAAGAATAAAATGTTTGTTGCCTACCCAGAGAGTAAAATTGATGTCAATCTTGTCTATAAAGACGATGATTTTGTTAATCGCAAAATCAACGGTAGAGTAGAATATACCCATATTCTAGGTAGCCCATTTAATCAAAAAAATGAAAATGTTATTGGTGCTTATTGTGTAATCAAGAACAGGAGAGGAGAATTTTTAACAATATTATCTAGAGACGAAATTGATAAACATCGTAAAGTAGCTAAAACAGACTATATTTGGCAGAACTGGTTTTTGGAAATGGCGTTGAAGACCGTTATCAAGAAAGCATGCAGAATTCAATTCGCTGATATTTATCAAGAAATGGAGAAAGAAGATAACATAAATTACGATTTAGATAATCCGCTAGAACTAAGCTTAAAAATGAAAAAAGAAATGGATAAACTAAAAACAAGATCCGAACTAAGAAAATACTACAAAGAAAATAAAGGTGCAAAAGGATTAGACGATTACTTAAATTTAAAAATTAAAAGAATAGAAGATGAAAAAAAATACAAATAAATACCCAAAGTTTTACGAAATTGAGCAGAGGTCGGAAGAATGGTTTAACCTCCGGAAAGGCAAACTAACAGCTTCAAACGCACAATGTATTGCCACTAATGGCAGAGGGCTAGAGAGTTATGTTTATTCAATAGTAGCAGAGGAGTATTCAATAGGAGAAAAAGAAAGCTATACTAACGAAGATATGCAGAGAGGAGTTGATTTAGAAGACCAAGCTAGAACAATTTACGAAATGGAGACAGGGGCTACCGTAGCACAAATTGGCTTCATTTTCTATGAAGCAAGGGTAGGGTGTAGCCCAGACGGGCTAGTAGATAAAGACGGAGGGATTGAAATTAAATGTCCGAATAATGTAGGTTATATTCGGTTGTTAGCCAATGGAGAGAAAGAAATTAAAGCAGATTATATTTGGCAAGTGCAGATGTCTCTACTAATTACTGGAAGGGAGTGGTGGGACTTAATCCATTACAATCCCAACTTCAAAGATAATATTCAAATACACAGAATTTTTAAAGACCAAGATAAATTTGAAAAACTTAAAGTAGGAATTGAAAATGGAAAAAGATTATATAATCAAATAATAAATAAACTAAAATGAAAAAATTTAAAGAAAAAAGTGTTGATGCCGAATTCGTAAAAGCAATGGATACTTTTCTAAAAAAAGATTTGTTGTCCATTGAAATTCCCCGGAATGTTTTAAAGCAAATAAAAACTCTTACAGCAATAAGAAAAAACCTAGATCCCGACGAGATAGATAAATACCTTGTCCCTAGCCTCCTAAAAATGCAAATGGGTATAGCCAATTCCAAGTATTTAATTAGCAGATATGTCTCCGAACTCAAAGGAGGACAGAGTTATGCTTTTATTTTTAGGAAATTCAAAACTGCTAGTGAGTGGAATAAAACTAAAAAAAGTTTAGGGATAAATAAACCTAAACCGACGATCAATGAAATTGAAAGTGAATTAGAAAAAGGAGTTGTCAATATTAGAAAAACAGAAGTGGCTTACCAAGTGGTAGCCGATAAGCTTTCCAGTTTATTGGAATGGTGTGATAGCGTTATGATGATAATTCAAAATAGAATTAGAGAAGCTGATACTGACAAAAAAACCACTAACTTTAACAAATTAAATTAAAAAATTTGACAAGAAACCAGAGGGTGGCATAATGGAAATATGAAAACAATATTTAGAGATAAAAAAAGACCAAGCATTGATGAAAAAGGCAATTTGATGATACCGACGAATATAAAGTTTGGGGGGGAAGCCTCACTGAAACCAAGAGAATGGTTTTACTTATTATATGAAAACACAAAAGATAATAAAGTGGGCGATTTAGTAAGATATAAAAAAAGTGTCTACGGATCTGAGTCTACACGAAGAAGAATTAAAAAGTCATTAAAACAAAAAGGATACCTATGAAACACAATCTCATAGAAGACAATATAATAATCTTATCCAAACAAACTATTGATGTTTTCTTGAGTGAAGAAAAACCAGCAGATTTAATCGCCTTATACTGTTTCTATTACTATACCGCTAAATGGCAAAAAACAAATCAACCAAAAGCCACTACTAACTATGTTGAGCAAGGGCTTAAATGGACTAAAGAGAGAGTAATTAAAGCAAAAAAAATATTGATAAATCTAGGGCTAATAAGCGATGTCGTGATTAAAGATAAAAAGGGTAAAATTTCAGGGTGGTATATTAAAATGAATTATATCTGGAAGAAAACAATCAGAAACCAGAGGGTGGCTCAACCAGAGGGTGGAAAAACCCAGAGGGTGGAAAAACCAGACACAAATGCTTTAAGTGCTAATAGTTTAAATGCTTTAAGTGTTAATAATAAAATTATATTACATAGCAAAACAAGTTTTGCAGGTAAAGATATAAATAATTTAATAGAACTTTTTAAACCCATAAATCCTAGCTACGAAAGATTGTATTCTAACACCACTCAAAGAAAAGCGTTAGAGAGATTAGTTAAAAAATATGGCGTGCGAAAAATCAGAGAAACGATCAAAGCATTACCTAGTTTAATCGTTAGACCATTTTGCCCTCAAATTTCTACCCCATATCAATTAGAAGCTAAGCTTGGCAATCTATTATCTTTCTATAAGCAACTAAAAAATAATAAAAGAAGAATAATATGAAGCAAATAAATCTATGGAGTGGCAGAAGCTACTTAATCAGCGAAAATAAATTACAAGAAATAATCAAAGATTTAACCAACGGAATTAAAAACTCAATCGTAGATGTTGGAGACGGGCAAGGATTTATTATTTCCGCCGTTAGTGATTGGGGCGAAGTAGAGACAGAACCA
>CAZWYU010000014.1:0-2253 GCA_964638595.1 uncultured Candidatus Saccharibacteria bacterium | reverse complement strand
CCTTTGAGAGAACGAGAGATTTCGGTCATTTGTTGAACCATAGAAAAATTCTGGCTCCTTGGTTCCATTAACTGAAGATAATCTACTACCAAAAGCCCTAAGCCGTTTTGAGCTTGAAGCCTTCTCGCCATTGCTCTCATTTGCATAATATTTGCTCCGGCAGTATCGTCTATGTAAATAGGAGCCCTAGACAGAACATCCAAAGCATGTTGAATTCTTTCAAAATCATTATTTTCTTTGTCAGAAGAAAGCATTCCTGTTCTTAATCGCCAGAGGTCTGTATTTGATTGGCTGGCGATTAGGCGGTCAACCACTTGGTCTTTTGACATTTCTAAGCTAAAAATACCAACCGGAATATTTTCTTTTATGGCAACATTGCTAGCTACATCTAATGCTAATCCGCTTTTTCCAATAGAAGGCCTAGCGGCTAAAATAATCAAATCAGATTTTTGAAAACCAGAGAGAATTCTATCTAAATCAGTAAAACCCGTAGGAACACCCCTTGGAATGCCTCTTTCTTTAGAAAGTCGGTCAATTCTTTCAAAGGCATTTTCTAATTCATCTTTGATAGGTGTAAATTGTTGAGATAGGGAATGCTGGGCAATAGAGAAAATTTTGCTTTCTGCTTTGTCTAAAAGAGTATCAACATCTTCTTCCTCTTTAAATCCCATTTCTCCTATATCATAGGAACACTGGATTAAATCTCTTAAAATTCGTTTTTTTTGGACTATTTTTGCATATTCTAAAACATGGAGAGCGTTAGGAACAGAATTAACCAATTCGGTCAGATAACTTTTTCCACCAGTATTTTCTAATTGTTTTTTTTCTTTCAAACGAGTGGATAAAGAGAGCAAATCAATAGAAAGATTTTTGTTAAAAAGGTCTTGCATTGCTTGATAAATAGATTGATGCTGATTTCTGTAAAAATCCCTTGGTTGAAGAAAATCCACAATTTTTATAATAGCGTTCTTGTCAATCATTAAACTCCCTAAGAGTGATTTTTCCGCCTCAATATGCTGGGGAGGCATTTTAACTTTGTTTGAGTCATTAGTGTTCATCTCTTTTATTCTAAACAAATTATTCTTTTTGGCAAGCAAAAAACCTTTTAAAAAGGTTTTTTGAGATTATAATTATTATTTTTTTATAGTTGTTCCATTAGCCGTATCTTTTATTTCAAAGCCTTTTTCTGCTATTTTTTTCCTTAATTCATCTGATTTTTTAAAGTTTTTTTCCTTTCTGTATTTCTCTCTTTCTTTAACTAGTTTTTTTATATCTTCAGGAATTTCCTTCTTTTCTGGAATTAGAAAATTGAAGACTTTATCAATTTCTTTTAGAAAATCAACTACTTTTTTTGTTTGACTGTTTGAGATGTTTTTTCTATTTACTTCTTTAATCATCTCAAAAATAGAAGCCAATGCTTGTGGGCTATTGAAATCATCATCCATTGCTTTTTCAAAATCTTTTTTAGTTTTTGACAACAAATCATCAATCTTTTTTGGATTTTTGCTTTTTAGCGTTTTTATTTTTTCTATAAATTCCTCAATTCTTTCCAATCCTTGCTTGGCTTGGAGAATATTCTTTTCTGTCCAATTCAAAGAACTTCTATAATGGCTTGAAGTTACAAACATTCTGATTACTCTGGGGTCCCATTTTTTTAAGACGTCTTGAATAACAATAAAGTTTTTTAAGGACTTGGACATTTTTTGTCCCTTTATATTCAACAGACCAGCATGAAGCCAGTATTTCACAAAAGGTTTTTTTCCTGTTTTAGCTTCGGATTGAGCAATTTCATTTTCATGATGGGGAAATTTTAAGTCTTTAGCTCCTCCATGAATATCAATTTGTTGACCTAAATATTTCTGGGACATTGCCGAACATTCAATATGCCAGCCAGGACGTCCTTTACCCCAAGGGCTTTGCCAACTAGGTTCTTTTGGTTTTGCTTTTTTCCAAAGGACAAAATCACAAGCTTCATCTCTTTCGTATTTATCTGTTTGGACTCTAGTGCCAGTCTTGCTTAAATTAGGTTTTATTCCAGAAAGTTTTCCATAATCCTTAAATTTAGAAACATTAAAATAGACAGAACCTTTTTGCTCGTAGGCAAAACCTTTTTTTTCTAAAGAAATTATAAATTGTTTTATTTCTTTAATATGCTCACTTACTTTTAGATAATAGTCTGCTTTTTTAATTCCAAGCTGTTTTTGGTTTCTTAAAAAAAGATTAGTATATTTTTTGGATAAAGAAAAAATGTCT
>CAZWYU010000013.1:0-30161 GCA_964638595.1 uncultured Candidatus Saccharibacteria bacterium | reverse complement strand
TAAGCCGGCCTTATGACCACTCTCCTTTCGGGTTCTCTGCCTTCGCTCTCGGTTAAAACATCGCTCCTTTCTTTTAATTCCATATGAATAATTCTTCTTTCATAGGCTGGCATTGGCACCAGCTTTTTCTCTTCTTTGCTCAAAGCCACCTCATCGGCATGGTTTCTGGCTAAATCTTTTAAATAATCTAACTTTCTTTTCTTATAATCGTTTATATCCAAGTTTAAATAAACGCTCTTTTCTAGCTTTCTTCGCAAAATCTTACCCAAAAGAGTCTGCAGACAAGCTAGGGTTTTGCCATTTTCTCCAATCAAAACTTGGGGTTCTTCCATTTTCAAAAAAACATTGATTTCAGAATCTTCTTCCTCTATTGTGGCTTCAATCTCAAAACCGGTTCTTCTAAAAAATTCCTCTGTTATTTTTTCAACTTGTTTGTCTTTTTTTCTATTGAACATTTTCTTTCTCTAAAGTATATTTCTTTTTAATAAAATATTGTTGGATAGCTGTTAATGCCCCGCTGATTAAAAGATACAAACCCAAGGCAGCCGGCAATCCGGCTAAAATAAAAACTAAAAAAATTGGGAAAACATAGACCATCTGTTTTTGAAACATTTGACCAAACATTGCTTTGTTGTCCAATTTTTTCTTATTGTCTGTTTTTGGAGCATTGAATTTGGCTTGAAAGAAAAAAGCTAATCCAGCCAAAACAGCCATTATAAGTGAGGGCTCATTTAAATTTGCTCCTAAAAAGATTGAGTTAATTGTCTCTGGTTGCGAAACAAAACTGTAGAGATATTGGAAATTTTCGCTTTGAATGCCTTGCCAAAACAAGCGGTACAAAACTATTAAAATAGGAAATTGGATTAAAAGAATTAAGAAACTAGAAAAAGGATTAATTTTTTCTGTTTTATAAAGTTGCATCATTGCTTTAGCTTGAGCTTCCTTGTTGTTTTTATACTTATTCTGAATTTCCTTTAATTTTGGCTGTAAAGACTGCAATGCAAGTTGAGATTTTGTGGCTTTGTCTTGCAAAGGGTAAAGAATTATTCTAATTAATAAGGTCAAGGCAATAATAGCAATACCAAGATTTCTTCCGGGTAGATAGTTATAAAATAAAACCAGCAGGTTGAATAAGGGCTGCCATAAAATGATATGAAAGAATTTGATAAAAGCGCTCATTTGTTTATTTTTTCAAAGGATTCTTGAACCTCTGCTTTGATTGTTTTAAATTCATTATTTTCTTGATTTTTTGGCTTAGCTATAATCACTATATCAAAATTATTTTTTAAGACAGGGAACAGCGCCCTGACCGCCTCTCTAATCCTTCTTTTTAATAAGTTCCTTTTTACTGCCTTCCTAACCGCTTTCTTGCTTACGATAATGCCAAACCGAGAATTTGCTAAATCGTTTTGAAGATATCTAAATAATAAAAAATCTTTTTCAAGATATTTTCCCTTTTTTAATACTCTTTTAAGGTCGCCTTCTTTTTTCAAACGATTCTCTTTTTTTAACATAAAGAATCAGGCGCTTATTTTTTTGCGCCCTTTCTTTCTTCTATTCTTTAAAATTCTCTTTCCGGCTTTGTCTTTTGAACGCGCCAGATAACCAAATTTCCTTTTTCTTTTGATATTCTTTCTCTTGTAGGTTATAGCCATCAAAATTAGTTAAATTTCTCTCATCAGTATAACCTTGAAAAATTAAAAAGTCAAACGCAAAAATCGTATTGCGCATAGCATATTGCGCATAGCATATAAAAAACCTGAATTTTGAAACAATTTCAAAATTCAAAATTAAGATTTCAACCAAAATTGAGTAATTGGTAATTGATTGAAGATTGAGAAGAAGAACCTTTCGCTTCGCTCAAAAACCTTGATTCGCTAATGTATAAATATATAGTCTTAAATTTGAAAATTAAATGAAAATCCCTCTCTTTAAGGGGAAGGATAGAGATGGGGAATAAATATAAGCTCAATTAATATGCAATTGCTAGATTGATTAAAAATTACCTATCCGCAATGCTATACAATTGAGATTGTTCGCATAAAATTGCAAGCGGGGAAATTAGAAGTTAATTAATAAAAAGATATGTGTTTTATTTTGAAAAATTATTTTTTTAAAAAATAAACATAATTTTCAATTTGTATTTTTCAAAAAAATTTTAATTAAGCAATTTACAGATTAAAATTAAAAAACAAGTTTATGTTTTATCCTCAAATTGTCCACATATTATCCACAGCAGATAGATAGAATCAAGTAATTTGCTTTTCTCTAAAAGATAATCTAGTATGAAAATGCATCAATAATTATTAAGCTTTAGGAGGTATGGACAAACAACAGCTTTGGCAAAATGTCCTTTCGCAAATCCAAGTAAAAATCTCCCAAGCTAACTTTAACACTTGGTTTCAGAACACCCAAATTATAGAAAAAGAAAAGGGCAATATAATTATTGGGGTACCTAACTCTTTTTCTAAAGAATGGCTGGAAAAAAAATACCATCGCCTTATTTTGAATATTTTTCAGGACTTAAATGAAAGGATAAAAAATTTAGAATATAAAATTGTTCCAGTTCAGAACCAACAACCGATTTTAAAAATAAGACCCTCAAGCTCTATCAATCAGTTAGAGTTGGAAGAACTTAATTTCAACAAGCAAACCAACCTCAATCCTAAATATACTTTTGATAATTTCATTGTCGGACCATTTAATGAAATCGCTCATGCTACGGCTACGGCTATCACTAAAAACCCGGGTCATTCATATAATCCTTTTTTTGTCTACGGAGGAGTCGGACTTGGTAAAACTCATCTTTTACAAGCTGTTGGAAACAAAATTAACCAAGAATTTGGAAAAAAGAAAATAAGATATTTTTCTTCCGAAAGATTCATTACTGGAGTTATTGATGCCATTAAAAACCAAAATATTGCCGAGTTTAAGGAGGAATATCGAAAGTTTGATGTTCTGATAATAGATGATATTCAATTTATGGCTGGCAAAGAAAAAACTCAGGAAGAGTTTTTCCACCTTTTTAATATTCTCTATGAGGACAATAAACAAATTATTATATCCTCCGACAGGCCACCCCGAGCTATTTCTGCGTTAGAAGAGCGTCTTCGCTCTAGGTTTGAAGGCGGTGTGATTGCCGATATCGGAACACCAGATTTTGAAAGCCGAAGCGCTATTTTAAAACAAAAAGTCCAAGAAAGAAAAACTTTGCTTGATGAATTGGTGTTAGAATATATAGCTAGTAATATTCAAAAAAATGTTAGAGAGCTTGAAGGAGCTCTAAATTCTTTAATGGCTTGGCAAAACGCCCATAGTCAAAATGTTAATTTAGAAATAGCCAAAAATCTATTAAAAAGAACCGTTCAACCTCAAGGACAAAGAACTACTTTTCAAAAAGTGGTCAAAATAGTAGCTGAATTTTACGGTCTAAGAGAAAAGGATCTGTTTTTAAATTCCAGAAAAAAAGAAATTGTTAAACCACGCCAGATTGCGATGTATCTTTTGAGAATAGAACTAAATAGTTCTTATCCTTTTATAGGCAAAAAATTCGGTGGCAAAGACCATACTACTGCAATCTATGCTTGCAATAAAGTTAGTCAAGAAATAGAAAGAAGCGAACAAATAGCTGAAGAAATAGAGGTTATCAAAGAAAAAATATATGCTTATTAGGCTGTTTATAAGTTGTTTAAAAACTGTGCGTTAACTGAATATAAATTGTTAAAAAATTAAATTAATAATTTATAAAAAATACTCCCCAGAGTTTTAAACACATAATTAACTTATTTTTCAACCAACTTTCTAACAGTTTATTCCTTGCGAAAACTCTAGAGGAATAAGGACAAATTTAAAAAAGCGGTTCATTATTGCACTGCTTAATAGTATTAATAAATAAAATAATATAATTATAATAATAAATATGAAAACTACTATTTTAAAAAACAACTTTATTAAAGCATTAAATATTATTGAAAAAATTACCGGCAAGAATTTAACTTTGCCAATTTTAGATAATGCGTTAATAGAAACTCAAGAAAACACTCTTAAGCTATCTACTACTGATTTAGAGGTAGGTATTAGTTATTGGCTAAGTGCTAATATCGAAGAAAAAGGCAAGATTACTATTCCGGTAAAAACTTTATCTAATCTTGTTTCATTAATCAGCGAAGAGAAGATTAATCTAGAAACCAAAGAAGAAACCTTAATTTTAAAAGGAGAAAACCACAAAACTCAAATTAAGGGATTAAACGCAAAGGACTTTCCTATTATTCCTGAAATCAGCGGTGGAATTTGGGTAAAAATAGGAACGGTTGATTTCTCTAAGGCCATATCTCAAGTCATAGATTTTTGTGCTTTAACTCAAACCCGCTTAGAGCTCTCCGGCGTTTATTTCTACTTTGAAAAGAACCAAGCTAAAATAGTGACCACTGATAGCTTTAGGCTTGCAGAAAAAACAGTACCCCTGACTGGAGTTTGTAATGAATTTAGCCCCCAGTCTTTTATTTTGCCCAGAAATGCCGCCAGAGAATTGGTCAATATTTTTTCTCAAAGAGTTGATGAGCTAAAGCTCTATCTTTCACCCAATCAGTTAATGGCCGAGCAAAGATTTTCTGGAATAGACCAACCCGAAGTGCGTTTAATAACTCGGCTGATTGAGGGAGACTACCCCAATTATCAAGAGGTTATTCCCAAAGAGCACAAAACTAAAATTATTCTTAGTAAAGAAGATTTTTTAAATCAAATCAAGAAGGCTAGTCTTTTCAGTGGTCGCAGTAACGAAATTCATTTAGAAATTGAGCCAGCCAAATCTTCGCTTTCTATCGCCGCCCAGAATGTAGATATAGGAGAAACTAAGTCAAGAATTAAAAGTGAAGTTCAAGGAGAAAAATTGAAAATAGCTTTTAATTCTAAATTTTTAGTAGAGGGCGTTAATCAAATAGCAGGGGAAAAAGTAGTTTTGCAATTCAATGGCTCCGAAGGCCCTGGCTTATTAAAATCTATCACAGATAATAGTTTTGTTTATGTTTTAATGCCTATTAAATCAAGCTAAAAATGTTTGAACCAATTTTTGGTATTCTTAAAAGAAAAAAGTTTTCATTCCAAGACAACATAAAAGCTCTCGCAATTTTTGGAATTTTTGAGGAAGCAATAGTAGATATTTTTGATGATTCTTTCAAACAAAAAATAGAACCCCTTAGTTTTAAACAAGGAGTTTTAAAAGTAAAGGTAGATAATTCCACTTTAGCCCAAGAGCTTCAAATCAGAAAGAATGAAATAGTAGAAGCTATTAACAGTAAGCTTTCTGAAAACAAGGTTAAGGAGATATTATTTGGGCTCTAATTTATTTAGGGCAAATTCCATAAATTGATGCCATATCGGTCCGGCCATTACTAGGCCGGGCTTTTTGGCAGTAGAGGAATTATCATTATTGCCTGTCCAAACGCCAACGGATATTTTTTGGTTATAACCTATTGCCCAAGCATCTCTAAATCCGTCGGTGGTGCCAGTTTTAGATGCCACTTTTGGGTATGCAGGAAAATAGAGTTGAGAATATCTGCCAAACATTGGCGCTCTTGAGTTATTGTCCGAGAGAATATCGCTAATATTTTCGCAAACGCTTTCAGATAGTACTCTTCTTGGAGTAGCCTTGCCAGTTTCTATTATGTTGCCATTTTCGTCTTCTATTTTTAAGATAGCAGTGGGGGGTATCCTTAGTCCTTGGTTAGCAAAAACACCATAAGCAGAGACCATATCTAAAAGCTTTACCTCTCCGGCTCCCAAAACCAAGGAGGGTCCGTAAAACGCGGCTCCTCTATTTAAGGTAGTGATGCCCATATCATGAGCAGTTTGCAAAGCATCTTCAATACCAACTCTCAAGAGAACTTTAATAGCCGGAATATTTAAAGATTGAGCTAATGCCTGTCTATAAGTAACCGCTCCTCGATAACGGCCATCATAGTTTTGTGGAATATAATCTTTATCACCCCAGAGACCAAAATTGGTTTTTTCGTCAACCACAATAGAATTGGGGCTATATCCTTCCTTAAAGGCCGTGGCATATATAAAAGGCTTAAAGGCTGAACCGGGTTGTTGGCCTTCTCCATAAATTGCAACATTAACTCGAGGTTCAAATTTGCAGTCTAATCCGGGATTGCAACCCTCTGGGTAGGGAGCGCTAAAATAATCTTTAGAACCGACCATAGCTATAATCTCACCATTATAAGGAGTTATAGCCACTAGTGAGGCATTATAAGAATTATAATTTTTATTAGTTTCTACTCCTTTTTTTATTATTTCTTCTGCTTCCTTTTGCATCTCTAAATCTAAAGTAGTATAAACTTTTAAGCCATTTTTACTTAGAAAATCAATACCATATTTTTGCAGAAGATAACTTTCTATATATAAAGTAAAATGAGGAGCTAGTATCAACGATTTTTTTTGTTCGGCGAACTTTAGTTCTTCATTCCGAGTTTTTTCTAAGGTTTCCTTGTCAATAAAGCCCTCTTGTTCCATTCTTGCTAATACATAATTTTTTCTTTGTTGGAGCTTGTCCACATTTTCTCCAAAAGGATAAAAATGACTCGGGGCTTTAATTAAAGAAACAATGATAGCTGATTCAGAAAGCGTTAGTTCAGAGATTTCTTTGTCAAAATAAGTTTTAGCTGCTTCGCCTACGCCATAAATGTTTGGGCCTAATGGTATTTGGTTAATATACCATTCTAATATTTGGTTTTTATCATAACGCCTTTCTAATTCCAGAGTAAGAACTATTTCCCTAACTTTGCGCTGAACCGTCTTCTCTAAAGTTAAATAAGTTGAACGGATTAACTGTTGGCTAATAGTAGATGCGCCTTGAGCTGGCTCTTTTAGCTGCAAATCTACCAAAATAGCTCTGGCAATACCTTTTAAGTCCACACCCTTATGTTGGTAAAAATTAGTGTCTTCGGTAGCTAGCAGGGCGTCAATCAAGTGCTTTGGGACTTGTTCAAGTTTTATCGGACTTCTTTTTTCTTCTTGATAAATAGTTCTCAAGAGGGTTTCGCCTGTGCGGTCGTAGATTCTAGTAGGCAGTACTTGTTGTCTCTCGCTAAAAATTTCTGGTCTTGGCAAGTCTTTAGCAAAAAAAATAAAAATACCTAAAACAAAAAGAAAACCTGCTAAAACAAAAAAAAGGACTAAAAGCCCCGATAGTCTTAAAATTTTTTTTAGCTTAGATTTGCTCTGAAATGTTTTTTGGAAATAGGACATAATTTTTAAAAACCCCGCCTTGGAAGGCGGGGTTTTTAAATTTAGCGCAGGAAATTAATCTTCTAAGTCTTCATCGCCTTCCTCGCTTGAATCATCATCTGTTTCTTCCTCATCATCTTCGTCAGAATCTTCGCTTTCTTCTAGGTCGGAACTTTCTTCTGTGTCTTTCTCTGTATCGTCACCAAAGCCATCTTCTTCCTGATTGGTAAATTCCACCTCATCATCTGTATTATCTTCATCTGTATCCTCGTCTTCTTGGTTGACGATGGTACTGAAAATTTTGTCTTCGTATTCCATAATTATTTATTTTAATTTTAAAAAGAGACGACCTTTTTTCTCTTTGTATGCTCATTATAAGAAGTTTAACAAGCTTGTCAAGGGGATTTGAGCAGATAGGCGCAACTGACAGCTAAACCCAAGGCATCGGCAGCGTCGTCGGGTCTAGGAATCTCTTTGAGAAGAAGGAGTTTTTTAATCATTTTCTGCAACTGTATTTTTTCTGCCCTTCCGTAGCCAACAATATTAAGCTTTACTTCTAGAGGAGTAAATTCATAAACTGGTAATTTCTTTTTTGCTGCTGCTAAAAGAATGACCCCCCTGGCTTGAGAAACGGGAATAGCGGTTTTAGCATTCTTAAAAAAGAAAAGTTTTTCTACTGCCATGACATCTGGCTTATATGCTATTATTAGTTTATTGAGCTGATTATAAATGCTTTGTAGTCTTTTCTCTGGAGCAGTATTTTTCTCGGTTTTTATACAACCGCAAGACAGGTAGCTTATCTTTTTTTTCTTAAAGTCTATTAACCCGTATCCAGTAGTAGCTGTGCCCGGGTCTATTCCTAAAATAATCATAGTAAAAAAATCAGAATTTTACATTACTATAAATTTCCTGGACATCATCATTATCATCCAATGCCTCAAAGAGTTTTTCTATTGCTTGTTCGTTTTTAACTTCTATTTCTTCTTTTGCCACCCAACCTAAAATTGTTGATTCGGGTTCTATGTTTAATTTCTCTTTTACTTTGTTTAAGTCTTCCGGTTTTGTATATATTTCTAAAATGTTATCTTCTTGTTCCTGAATGTCTTCTGCTCCAGCCTCTATGGCTTTAAGCTCTATCTCTTCTTTATTTTCTGCTCTAATAGTTATTATCCCCTTATTGTCAAATTGCCATTTTACAGAGCCTTCTTGAGCCATCTTGGCATTGTGTTGATTAAGAATAATTTTTATTTCATTTAAAGCCCTATTTTTATTGTCAGTGATGCCGGTGATTATTACGGCACTTTTCTCGGGTCCATAGGCCTCAAATATAAATTCTTCCAAGATTTCTCCCTGTGTCTCGCTATCGCCTCTTTTTATTGCTTTTTCAATATTGTCGTTGGGCATATTAGCTTTTTTAGCTTGGTCTATAGCCACTCTCAAATTAGGGTTCATTTCAGGGTCTATTCCATTTTTTGCGGCTATGGTTATTGCTTTAGACAATTTTGAAAACAGCTTGCCTCTTTTTGCGTCAGCAGCGCCTTTTTTGTGTTTAATTGTTGACCAGTGAGAATGTCCGCTCATAGTCTTTTTATCTTAATTTGTTTTTGTGCTAATTGCAAATAGAAAATTTTTGCAAGAACAGTTGAAAAAAAACTTGATAAAAAACCAAGGCCTAAAAGCGCGGGAAAATGACAATTTAAACCACTGCGAGTTGTGCTGCTTAAAGATTTTTTGTTAACTTCTTTTGGTTGGCTATTTATTGCTTTAGGAGTACCGCCTTGGATAAAACTTGTTTGCCACGAGTCTCCATTTTTCTCCATAGTTTTTTTAGTTTCATTGTCGCCCGCCGTCCATCCCAATGAGCAATTAATTTCGTCAGCAATTTCTCCAATTGGATTTAGCAATAAGAGATGCTGTCCTGAATTTTTTAAGCTTCCTTTATAAATCTGGTCTGCTTCTATATTTTCTATGGTGGAATCATCGGTCCTTTCTAAAAGAAAATAAGAGTTAGCTTGGACAGAACCCTTTAATTCAATAAAAAGGCTTTCGTCTTTAGTTTTTAAAATCCAGCCACTAAGATTAATCTTTTTATCTGTTGGATTATAAAGCTCTAACCATTCGTTTTGCCATTGAACATCAGTGCCCATCCAAGCAATTTCGTTTATAAGCATAGCAGATGTTGCCAGAGGCAAAAACAAGAGAGTTAGGAAAATTATGAACTTAGTTTTTATCATTGAACTGTTTAAGATGCTTGCAAGCTTTTCTGGTAGCTTTTCGACCTTGAGGTGTTCTGCAGATTAAACCAAGTTGTATGAGATATGGCTCATAGACTTCTAAAATATTATCTTTTTCTTCATTGGTTGCTGCAGCTAAAGTTTGTAATCCTACCGGCCCGCCTTTAAATTTTTTGATGATAGCCTGAAGAATTTTTCTATCTTGTGGCTCTAAGCCCAAGACGTCTATCTCTAATTCTTTTAAAGCATTTTCTGTAATATTTAAATCTATTATGCCCTTGCTTTTAACTTGAGCAAAATCTCTTATCCTTTTTAATAAACGGTTGGCAATTCTGGGAGTGAATCTTGAAGAGTTGCTAATTTTTTGAATTGCCTCTTCGGTAATTTCTGTATTTAGAATTTTGGCTGACCGTCTGATGATTTCTTGAATATCTTCTCTATTATAAAAGCTAATTTGAAAGATTGCCCCGAAACGGCTTCTCAAAGGAGAGGAGAGCAAACCGATTCTAGTAGTAGCTCCTATTAATGTAAACCGAGGAAGGTCTAGTGTTAAGCTCTTGGCCATTGGTCCGGTGCCTGTTAAAATATTTAGTTTAAAGTTTTCTATAGCCGGATATATAATTTCTTCACAAACCTTATTCATCCTGTGAATCTCATCAATAAAAAGAACATCTTTCTCTTCTAAAGAAGTTAAAATAGCGGCTAAGTCGCCCGGTCTTTGAATGCTGGGTCCGTTTACACTCTGAAGTCTTCCTTGGCCCTCTTGAGCCACCAAATAAGACAAGCTTGTCTTTCCCAAGCCCGGTCCTCCAGAAAATAGCATATGGTCTACTGCCTCTTCTCTCTTATTGGCAGCTTCAATCATTATCCTAATATTTCTTTTTATTTTTTCTTGGCCGATAAAACCGCTCCAATTAGTAGGCCTTAAGCTTTTATCTAAAAATTCGTCGTTGTTTTCCTTGACAGACATTTATATATTTGTTATAATAAAAACCAATCCCTGGTTAGATTAGGGACTTTTCTTAGCCCCGGGTATTCTGGCTTCGGCTGGGGTATTCCTCAGAAAAATCCTGGGTCTTTCGACAAAAGATTTTAACCAGGGATTTTAGATTGTTATTTATTACTAGCCACTCTTCTAACTTCCTCCATTGTAGTGGTGCCTTCCAAAACTTTTAAAATACCATCTTCAAACATTTTAAACATTCCTTGTTTAAAAGCTACTTTTTTTATTTCTGGAATAGAAGGATTTTTTAAGATTAAAGATTCTATTTCGTCATTACTAATAAAAGCTTCAAAAATAGCTACTCTGCCCTTGTATCCGGTAAAGTTGCATTCTTTACAACCCCTTGGTTCAGGAACAAGGATTTTACCATCTATTTTTTTACCAAAAGTTTTAGCTGTTTTTTTTATTTGTTCTAGCTCTTCTAGTGTTGGTTTGCGTTCAGTCCCGCATTTTTTACAAATTTTTCTAACTAAACGCTGGGCAACTACCATATTAAGAGCTGGACCTATATTAACCGGTTCAGCTCCCAAAGAAGTTAATCGGGGAATAGTTCCTGCGGCGTCGTTGGTGTGGAGCGTGGAAAAGACTAAATGTCCTGTCAGGGACGCCTGTAAGGCAATTTGAGCTGTTTCTAAGTCTCTAATTTCACCAACCAGTATTACGTCAGGATCTTGTCTGACAATAGAACGCAGGCCACTGGCAAAACTATATCCTTTTTTTTCATCTACTTGGGTTTGAGAAACACCATCTAATCGGTATTCAATTGGGTCCTCAATGGTTATCATTTTAATTTCCGGTCTTTTAAGATATTTTAGGAAAGCATATAATGTTGTTGTTTTTCCAGAGCCAGTTGGTCCAGTAACAATAATCATCCCATTGGGCCTCTCAATTTCTTTTCTAAATAATTTTAGTAAGTCCTCTCTTAAGCCAAGTTCTTCAATACTTTTTAGACTTTCTGGATTTAGAATTCTCATTACAACTGATTCTCCAAAACTTGCCGGAAGGGATGAAGTTCTAATTTCAATTTCTGGAAAATTTTTTCCCATCTCAATACTATAGCTACCGTCTTGAGGTTTATTGTGGACATTCAGCTTTAAGGAGGCCAATAGTTTTATTCTGGAAAGCAATTGGTGATAAATTTCGCTTGGAATATCTAAAATATCATGTAACATTCCGTCTAACCTTATTCTTAGTCTAACGTTTTTTTCCTCTGGTTCAAAATGAACATCAGAGGCAGTTAAAAAAATTGAGCCAAGCATTATCAACTCAATTAGCTCGGTAGTGTCTTGTTTTAGATTGTTCTCTATTGCCTTACTAAAAGCTTTAAGATTTTCTATCTCTTTTCTAATTTTGAGCGTTCTCTGTTCTTCAATTAATATTTTACCAGTAATTCTTTCAGCCATAATTTAACTTATTGTTTCTAAAATTTGTTCTTTAGCTTGCAAAAGATTTGATATGTTTAAATTTAAAAGCAACCCATTTCCCTTTTCTTGGGTTTGAAATTCTTCTTTTAATTTATTGCCGATTTTTTGATCTTGGGAGTAAAAAACAGCTTGAATTTTAAAATTTTTGGGAGACTGCCAAAGCAGAAGAAATTGAGGAAAATAAAAAGGTTCAGCTGATAATTTTTTTAGAAGATATTTAATATCTTGAATTTTAGTATTGGTTTTCTCAAATTTTTCGGAAGATAAGGAGATAATCGGAAAATTTTGATTCTTTAAAAAATTCATTGTTTTTAAAGCCTCTTTCAAGAGTTGCTTTTGTTTGCTCTGCTCATTTAAAAAAACATCTAAAAATTTTTGGTAATCTAATTCAATGCTCATCAATCCAAAAATTTCACTTGAGACTGGCAATTGCTTGGAACAGGAAATTGCTCCCGACAGCAACCACAATTTAACATTGTTGTCTAATTTATAATTTGCTTGTCTAAATAGATTTTTTAGGATTAGAGAAATTGGTTTTTCTTCAATGACTAAATTGATATTGCCAAAACGAGAATTTGTTTTTTTATTATCAATGTTTAGAATAGGATTTTCATAAAAAAGCTTGAAGTTTTTTTCGTAGAATTCACCAATTTGTTCTAAGTTTTGCAGACCAATTGCAATTATTAAATCAGTTTCTTGCTTATAGTTTGGCAAGGCGTCAATTTTAATGTTATTTTTATTAATCTTACCATCTTTTACAGTTAGAAAAATTTTTAAGAGTTGTTTTTCTTTCTCATAACGAAGCTCGCTCACTTCTTTATCTTTTATGGTGATTACTAAATTTTTGGGAAAAAATGTTTTTTCAAATTTAAGAGGATAGTTTTGAGGCAGTTTTTTTGGAAAATAATTTACAAATTTACCGCTTTTATTCAAGGTGTAAAAAAGAGAAGCAGCCGAACCCAGCTGGTCAAAATTTGTTTGTTTGGGTAGAATAATTAAAGGATTGTCTGATTTTGATATTATTTCTATTGCTTGTTCTAGGGCATTCATATTAATTTAATTTAGCTTTTATCATTTGAAAAGTCAATGATTATAAATTCCTTAAAAGGAACTAAAGAATTTGCTGAAAATTTAGCTAAGAGTTTTTTGCCGGGCAAAAAAGCTTTAGTGATTGGTCTCAATGGCGAGCTTGGTAGCGGCAAAACTACTTTTGTCCAATTTTTAGCCAAAAACTTAGGAGTAAAAGAGAGGATATTGAGCCCAACTTTCGTGATTTTTAAAAGTTTTAACTTAGAAAACCAGCCGTTTAAAAAACTATACCACTTTGATTTTTATAGAATAAATGATGAAAAAGAACTTTTGATTCTTGGGTTTGAAAAAATTATTAAAGATAAGTCAAATATCGTTTTGATTGAATGGCCGAACAGAGCGATGAAGCTCCTGCCATCTCAAGCGATTATTCTGGATTTTAAATTTATAGATAAAAATAAAAGAGAAATAAATGTCACAAAAAAAACTAATAATAATTGATTCTAATGCTCTTATTCACAGGGCATTTCATGCCCTTCCTGAGTTAACCGCTCCCGATGGCCGTTTAGTGAACGCTCTTTATGGTTTTTTGTTGGTTTTTCTAAAGGTTCTAAGAGAATTACAGCCAGACTATTTGGCAGCTGCTTTTGACTTGCCGGGTCCAACTTTTAGAGACAAAATATATAAAGGATATAAGGCAAAAAGGCCAAAAGCACCTGACGAGCTTTATGAGCAAATTCCTTTAATTAAAGAAACATTAAAGCTTTTTTCCGTACCTATTTTTGAAAAGCAGGGCTATGAAGCAGACGATGTTATTGGCACTATTGCCAAACAGGCAAAAAGGAAGCAGATTTTACCTTCCATAGAAACAATAATTATTACCGGCGATTTGGACGCTTTAAGACTGGTTGATAAGAAGACAAAAGTTTTTACCTTGAAAAGGGGGCTAAAAGAGACAGAGCTTTACGATGAAGCAAAAGTTAAAGAGCGTTATCATGGGCTTGAGCCAAAACAGCTTACTGATTACCGAGCATTGAGAGGAGACCCTTCTGACAACATACCGGGCATAAAAGGCATTGGCGAGAAGACAGCCATTAAAATTTTAAAAGAGTACAATTCTTTGGATAATATTTATGCTGTTTTAGAAAAAAAAGGCGAACTCAAAACATTAAACAAAAAAATTGAAGAAAAAATAAAGCAGAATAAAGAACAAGCTTATTTTTCAAAAAGTTTAGCTGAAATTGAATTTAACGTGCCCTTGGATTTTGAATTAGCCGATTGTCAGAAAAAAGAGCTTGATAAAGAAAAAATTATCAAAAATTTTAAAGAATTCGGTTTTTATAGTTTAATTAAACGATTACCTGAAACAAAGCAGATAAGATTAGTTGATTTTAAATGATGTGATATAATGTTTTAATGTTTGAAAAAGTTACTAAAGAATTAGCAAATAAACTCCAAAAGGTTCCTGGAAAT
Source organism: uncultured Candidatus Saccharibacteria bacterium (assembly GCA_964638595.1). Lineage (GTDB taxonomy): Bacteria > Patescibacteriota > Minisyncoccia > Minisyncoccales > PEYH01 > CAZWQR01. The sequence goes on along the minus strand of CAZWYU010000013.1, from coordinate 15,771 downwards.
GTCAGGGGGGCTGTTATTTTGGAAAATATTGGTTTTTTAAAACGGAGGGGCGGGCAAGAAATGGTTCAAAAAATTAAGGAAAAATTTGAAGAATTTGATTTGACTCTCTCTTTTAAAGACATCAAACCAATGCAATTTTATCCAGAATATTATAGTGTTTTAATAATTCTTCTGACAGCCGAATTTTTGGATTTTCAAGAACAAGATATTTTTGAAATGGGACAGGAGTCTTTGCAACATTCCTTTTTTATGAAACTCTTTATGAATTACTTTGTCTCAATGGAGAGAACTTTTAAAGAATCGCCCAAATACTGGCGAAAACATTTTGATTTTGGAGAAATTGAACCAGTTGAATTTAGCGGAGCAAAAAAGTATGCAATTTTTAGGGTAAAGGGTTATAAATTCCATCCCATTATGTGTATTTATCATAAAGGTTATTTTTTAAAAACTGCCCAAATAGCATTAGGGAAAAAATCTATTAGTATAGAAGAAACAAAGTGCATGTTTAGAGGAGATGCTTATCACGAATTTAAGCTTCAATGGAAATAATATGAAAAAGGGAGATATAAAATCCGAGCAACTTATAGAAGGATTGCAAGAAGACTTAAGTATTGTTTCTACTTATTTAAACGACCTTTTTACTTTTTTGCCTCTGCCAATCTGTGGCGTAACTCCTCGTGGAGTTATCTGCAATGTCAATAAGGCTTTTGAAGAGCTTAGTAATTTTTCCGCAAGTGAAATCTTGGGGGAGCGATTAAATAGTTTTTTTCAAGCAGAAAAAGATATAGGCGAAATTTTGAAAGTAGCAGAAAGAAAAAAAATTACTAAAAACAACGAAGCTATTCTTATTACTAAAGAAGGCAAAAAAATTTCAGTTTCAATTTCTTGCGCTGTTAAGCAAAACAAACAAGGCGAGTCAGCCGGCTTTTTTTTAAGCTTTGCTGATATTTCTGCTTTTAAAATACTTCAAGAAGAAACAGAAATAAAAATCAAACAACGGACAATGGCTTTAAAAGAATCTAGAAGGGCGCTTTTAAATATTTTAGAAGACACAGAAATGGCCAAAAAAGAGGCAGAAACAGAGCGCAATAAAGCAGAAACTATTTTTTATAATTTTGTAGATGGACTTTTAATCCTTGATGAAAACAAGAGGTTTAATTTAATAAATCCAACTGCTGAAGATTATTTAGATATTAGACAAAATGATTATTTAGGCAAGACATTTATTCTTCTTAAAGAAAAAAAAGAGCTTAAGAGATTATTCAAAATAGTTTCTTTTGAGAAAGAAATTATGAGAGAAGAGTTTGAATTGCTCAAAGAAGAAATTACTTTAGAAGTTAGTACTCGCTTTATTTCCATTGACGAGAAACAGCAAATTACCCTAATTATTCTTCATAATGTTACTAGGGAAAAGATGATTGAGCGCTTAAAGAGCCAATTTGTTTCGGTGGCAGCTCACCAGTTAAGAACTCCTCTTTCTATTATTAAATGGAGCTTATCTATGCTTTTAGAAGGCGAGGCAGGGCTTTTGACCAGCAATCAAAAGGATATGGTAAGCAAAGCCAATGAGACCAATGAAAGAATGATTCGTCTTATTAACGACTTGCTTAATGTAGCTAGAATTGAAGAAGGACGTTTCGTTTATCAGCCCAAGACAGTTGATTTAATAGAGCTTTTAGATGATATAGTGGAGTCGATTCAAACTATGGCTTATAGCAAGGGAGTAAAATTTAAGTTTATAAAACCCAAAGACAAGAAATCAAAAATTATTAAAGTGGATATTGAAAAGGCCAGTTTAGCCATTAGAAATCTTTTAGAAAATGCTGTTCACTATACAAATAGCAATGGTAAGGTTATTCTTAAAGCAGAACGCAAGGGGGACAGAGTTTTTGTTTCGGTACAAGATACGGGCATCGGTATTTCTAAGGACCAACAGGACAGAGTTTTTAGTAAATTTTTTAGAGGAAATAATGCGGTTAGAACAGAAACAGAAGGCACCGGCCTTGGTCTTTTTATTACTAAAAATATTATTGAAGCCCACGATGGAAAAATTAGCTTTGAATCAGAGGAAAATAAAGGCACAACTTTTATTTTCTCTTTACCGGCAATTGGCTAAGTGCTATAATCTTAACAAAAGATTATTACATAGTCTTTAAACACATTTGACCTTTATAATTTTTAGTATTAAAATAATTTAATATGGCTAAAAAAATATTAATAGTTGAAGATGAGGAATTGTTGCTTAACTTTTTAGAGCGCAAGTTTTCAGAGTTAGATTATGAGGTGGTGATATCTAAAGATGGATTAGAAGCTTTTAAGTATTTACAAACAGAAACCCCTGATTTAATTTTGCTTGATATTATAATGCCAAAAATGGGAGGATTTGAATTGATGGAAAAAATAAAAGAAGATCCCTCTATTGATAAAAAAATACCAATAATTATTATCTCTAATTCTGGACAGCCGGTTGAAATTGAAAAAGCCAAGAAGCTGGGAGCAGACGATTGGCTTATTAAAACCGAATTTGACCCTCAAGAAGTAGTTGATAAAGTGGTGAGACAAATCGGCGAGCCCTCCCAATAATTAATATAAATTTATGGAGGAAAATATTTTAATAATAGAAGACGATAAATTTTTAAGAGAACTTATTTCCAGAAAATTAATTGGAGAGGGTTTTAAAGTAGATGAAGCCATAGACGGCGAAGAAGGACTAAGTAAAATTAAAGAGACAAAGCCGGATTTAGTTCTACTGGACCTAATTCTACCAGGTCTTGATGGTTTTGAAGTTCTGGAGCGTTTAAAAGACAATCCCAGCACAGCATCTGTTCCTGTTTTAGTGCTTTCCAATTTAGGGCAAAAAGACGAAATAGAAAGGGGCTTAAGCCTTGGCGCTGTTGACTTTCTTGTTAAAGCTCACTTTACCCCCGAAGAGATTGTGGCTAAAATGAAAGAAATTTTGCCCAAGAAAAAAAGATAGAAAATAAAGTTAAAAGTTAATTTCAAGAAAAGTCCTGGCGAGGGACTTTTCTATTCTTATGCTTATTTTAATTCACGGCAAAGACGCTTATCAGGCTAGAATAAAAGTTAAAGAACTTCTTGCTGATAAAAATTTTGAGCTTATAGAAGAGCCCAATTTTCTTTCTTTAAAAGAGAAATTAGGCACCGGCAGTCTTTTTGATGAAAGGAAAACAGTTCTTCTAAGGGATGCTTTTTCGGATAAAATATTTAAAGAAGAGTTTTTAAAGTCAGTAAGAAAGTTGAAACACAAAAACGATTTAGTCATTTTTTGGGAAGACAGAGAGGTTTTAAAAAAAGAAGAATTGCATTTTTCTTTTGATAAAATTTTAAACTTTCAACCATTGAAAGGAATTGAACTTAAAAAATGGGTTGAGAAATATCTCAAGAAATTTGATTTTTTTATTGATGAAGAAGCTCTTTCTCTTTTACTAGATTGTGTTAGAGATGATCTTTGGCGGTTAAGCTTGGAATTAGAAAAGTTAACAGCTTATTGTTTTAAAACAAAAAAAATTGACCAAAAAGCCGTTTCTTTATTAGTTAAAAAGTCTTTTCAGACAGATATTTTTAAAACATTAGAAGCATTGGTCGGAAAAGATAAAAAGACAGCGTTAAATTTTTTGAGTAGCCATATAGAAAAAGGAGAATCTCCTTTTTACCTTTTATCAATGTTTTATTATCAATTTAGGGTGCTGATTATTGTTAAGGAATTAGAAAAAGAAAGTCTGCCGGAGCTTATAAAAATTCTAAAGCCAATGAGTCCTTATGCTGTTAGAAAAACTTATGAGATTGTTAAAAACTTTGAGATGGAGGGGCTCAAAAAGATATACTCAAAACTTTTTAAGTTAGATTTAGCCGTTAAAAAAGGAAAAATAGCTCCAGAGTTGGCTCTGGAGCTATTAATCGCTGATATTTAATTTTTAAGACTTTTTGTTAAACGAGATTTTTTTCTAGCGGCACTGTTTTTTTTGATTACTTTTTCTTTAGCCGCCTTGTCTACGGCTTTGTAATATTGAGATAGTTTATCCTTGGCTTGTTCTGTTTTTTTATCTTCTTTTAGTCTTAAAATTTCTTTTTTCAAAATTTTGATTTTTCTAATATAAACCAAATTATGCGCTCGGTTTCGGCGCTCTTTTTTTAAGCTCTTTTTGGCTGATTTAGTAGTTGGCATAATCTTTTATTATAATGAAAAAAGAATAGCATAGATAATAAAATTTATCAAGTCCCTGTATTATCTTATATGTTTTATATCGTGCATAGAAACCCATAAATTGTAAATCGTGAATCGTAAATCGTAAATTGTGAATCGCAATTCGTTAATTTGTTAATTCGTTAATTTGTAACTAAGTATTGCTGGACAAAGTCTTTTTTTAACCTAGAATAAACTAATGATTAGTTATATAAAAGGCATAATTAAATCAAAAACAGAAGACGAGATTATTTTAGAGAACAAAGGTTTTGGTTTTAAGATATTTGTTTCTAAAAAAAATTCAGCTCTTTTAAAAAACGGAGAAGAAAAAGAGCTTTATACCCATTTTGTCATAAGAAATGAGAAACCAGAGCTTTATGGCTTTTTAAGCCAAGAAGAACTTTCAGTTTTTGAGATTATTGAAAATATTTCTGGTATTGGCCCAAAAGGAGCATTGGTAATTTCTTCTTTGGGAACATTAGAGGACTTAAAAGAAGCAGTTAGGGAGAAAAATTTTTCCTATTTTTCTAAAATCAAAGGTATTGGGAATAAAAAAGTTCAAAAAATTATTTTAGAGCTAGGGGGCAGTTTTAAAGATCTAGGACAAAGCAGCATATATAGAGACGATGAGGCCCTAAAAGCCCTTGTCTCTTTAGGTTTTAGCGTTAAAGAAGCCAAGAAGGCTCTAGAGAGCATTCCCAACGATTTTTCCCAAACCAAAGAAAAAGTTCAGGCAGCTTTAAAATTTTTCCACAATGAAAAAAAATCTTAAAAAATTTGTTCCTAAGTTTTTACTAAATTGGTACTATTATTTTTTTCCTTTACTGGGAGCTTTGATTTATCGTTTTCCTTCTAGAAAAATTATTATTATTGGGATTACGGGAACAAATGGCAAATCAACAGTAGTAGAATTGACAACTAGTATTTTAAAAGAAGCTGGATACAAAGTAGCTTCTGCTTCCTCTATTAGATTTCAGATTAAAGAAAAAGTTTGGCAGAATAAGTTAAAGATGACTATGCCCGGCAGGATAAAACTCCAGAAATTTTTGAGACAAGCCGTTAATCAAAATTGCGATTATGCTGTTATAGAAGTTACTTCAGAGGGAATTAAGCAGTTTCGCCATAGCTTTATTAATTTTAAGACAGCAGTGTTTACTAATTTGACAAGAGAACACATTGAATCTCATGGTAGTTTTGAAAATTATAGGAAAGAAAAAGAAAAATTATTTAAAATTTCAAAAGAAACAATAATTAATTTAGATGATCCAAGCGTTGATTATTTTTTGAAACCCGGGAAGAAAAAAATCGGTTTTACTCTCAAAGGTAAATTTGAGGATGACATAAAAATTATAGAGGCAAAAGATATTCAATTTTTAAATCATACAACTCAATTTAAAGTTAAAGGAGAAACAATAAAAATTAATCTTTTAGGTAAATTCAATGTTTATAATGCTTTAGCCGCAATGTGCGTTGGCTTATCAGAGGGCTTGGATATGGAAACAATATCAAAAGGCTTGCAAAGGATAAAAAAAGTTGAAGGGCGTTTAGATCTTGTAATAAGAAAACCTTTTTCTGTGTATGTAGATTATGCCCACACTCCTGATGCCTTAAAAAATATTTATAAAACATTAAAGACAAACAAAGAGCTTATTTGTGTTTTAGGTTCCTGCGGAGGCGGTAGAGATAAGTGGAAAAGGCCTGAATTAGGAAAAATAGCTGATAAATATTGTGATAAAATTATTTTGACTAACGAAGATCCTTATGATGAAAAACCCGAAACAATTTTAGAAGATATCAAAGAAGGAGTTTCAGACAAGAGCCCTGAACTTATTTTAGACAGAGAAAAAGCCATCAAAAAGGCTTTGGATTTAGCTAAGGATGGAGACAATGTGGTGATTACGGGCAAGGGCAGAGAGCCTTGGATGTGTGTTGCCAAAGGTAAAAAAATTCCTTGGGATGATAAAAAAATAGTTCTAGATTATTTATCACAATGAAAATGGCACCAAGCAGAAAAAAGCATATTAGAAAAGAAAAAGCTCGAATTCGCCGAGAGGTTTTAGAATTAGAGAAAAGAAAAAAAATGATTAGAGAACTCTATATAAAATTTAGTAAAAAGCAAATAGAGGATAAAAAACAAATTCAAAATTAAAAATTTAAAATCAATATGAAAATAAAAGAAATATATAATTTAGCGGTTAAAGCCGGTATTGATTCTGATTTAAGAGGCAGAGAGGGTGTTGAAAAAGCTTTATCAAGGAAACTTAAAAGATATGAAGCTTTATCTGAATCAGAAAAGAGAAATTTTAATGAAGAATCATTAAAAAACCCTTATTCTGATTCCAGAATTTTAAATATTGCCGAAGATAAAGAGATTAAAAAAGTTTTAGTCGGAATTGATATTGCTCCGGCAGAGCTTTTGATTGCAAAGGAATTAGGAGATATAGACTTAGTTATTTCTCATCATCCCTTGGGCAAAGCTTTAACAACTCTTTATGAAGTAATGGAATTACAGGCAGATGTTTTAGAGAGCTATGGAATACCTATAAATATTGCCGAAAGCCTTATGAAAGAAAAAATTTCAGAGGTTGCAAGAGGCCTTAACAAAACTAATTATCAAAGAACAGTAGATGCGGCTAAACTTCTAAAAATTAATTTAATGTGTTTGCATACGATTTGCGATAATTTAGCAGCTTCTTTTCTTAAAGAAAAAATTGAAGCAAAAGAACCAGAAATTTTAGGTGATATTATGGAAGTTTTAGAAAACATAGAAGAACACAGAATTGCTAAAGAAAATGGAGCAGGGCCAAAAATTTTTATTGGTGGAAAAGAAAATCGTTGTGGCAAGATAGCTTTAACCGAGATTACCGGTGGGACAGAAGGCAGTCCAAAAATCTACGAGAAGATGGCTCAAGTTGGCATTGGTACTATTGTTGGTATGCATGTTTCAGAAGAACACAGAAAGGAAGCAGAAAGTTCTCTGCTTAATATGGTTATAGCTGGACATATGTCTTCTGACTCTTTGGGCGTTAATCTCTTTCTAGATAAATTGCAGGGAGTAGAAATTGTTCCCTGCTCTGGTTTTACAAGAGTTGTTAGAAATTAATATTGCAAAATGTCTTCAGGGGATTCTCTAGATTTATAAAGTTCAGGTTGTTTTTATTGTATCAATATGATACGATATAATAATGTAATTGATACGATAATATGAGCTTAAACCAAAGACAATCAAAAATAATTCTAGCTATTCTTAAAAACGGAGCCCTGTCTTCTTCTGATATTCACCAAAAACTTTTGGAACAAGGTGATAAATTAGCCTTGGTCACTGTTAAGCGAGCTCTTTCAGACATGGTAGCTAGAAATTTACTTATTATCTCTGGTGTTGGGCCAGCCACGACTTATCACGTGAGTGTTGTTGGGCGTTTGTTTCTATCCATTGAGGAGAGTTCCTATTGTGCTATTGAGCCAGATAAGAGATTTGGTTCAGATAGTTACAATTTTAAATTGTTTCAAACTATACCGAAAGAAATTTTTGATAAGCAGGAATTAAAAACTCTTGAAATAGCGACCAAAGAATATAAAAGACGGACAAAAAATACTTCAGCAGTCATCCAGAAGAAAGAACTGGAGAGATTTGTTATTGAGCTTGCCTGGAAGTCGTCAAAGATTGAAGGTAACACCTACACGCTTCTTGATACAGAGAAGTTAATTCTTGAGAACAAAAGAGCCCCAGGACACAATGAAGAAGAAGCGCAAATGATTTTAAACCACAAAGAAGCTTTTAATTTCATCTGGCAAAATTCTTCTTTTTTTAAAGAACTCACAAGAGCGAATCTTGAAAAGCTACACTCAATTTTAGTTAAAGGATTAAGCGTTAATTCAGGTTTGCGGGAAAAACCGGTTGGAGTAATAGGTTCAAAATATCAACCACTTGCTAACGGATTTCAGATTAAAGAAGCCGTAGAGAATCTTTCGACTGCTATTAAAAGAGTTCGTACAGCTTATGCTAAGTCATTAATTTCTCTTCTTGGAATAAGTTATATTCAACCTTTTGAGGATGGCAACAAACGGGCAGCGCGTTTAATGGCCAATGCTTTATTAATTTCTCACAATCTTGCTCCTCTTTCTTATCGTAGTATTGATGAGAGTGAATATCGCAAAGCGATTATAGTATTTTATGAGATTAATTCATTGATTGCTTTTAAAAATATGTTTATTAATCAGTATAAATTCGCTGCTCTGAATTATGCAGTATAACAATATAAGGTTTATAGTTAGAGATTTTTACAAAAAGTTGCCTAAATTCAAAGATGGACGGATTGATTACTCTAAATCAGATATTGCTCCGGTAATAACCGTTTTTCTGGAATATCAGGATAAAATATTATTATTAAAACGGAGCGATAAAGTGGCTGCCTATAAAAACAAATGGAATAGCATAGCAGGTTATTTAGACGAGCTGAAACCAGTTAAGACAAAAGTTTTTGAAGAGCTTAAAGAAGAAATTGGTTTAGACAAGAAGAATATTGAATCTGTTTTTATTGGCAGTAGCTACAAATTTTATGACAAAGAAATTCAGAAGACATGGATTATTTTTCCAGCTTTAGTTAAATTAAAGCAGAAAGTAGAAATTAGGCTTGATTGGGAACATATAAGCTATAAATGGATTAAACCTAAAGAGCTTTCTAAATTTGACATTGTTCCTTCTTTAGAAAAAACCCTAGCTTTTGCTTATGGCAAAAAGAAAGAATAAAAAATTTAGGACCCCTTCACAATTTATTGCTAAAAAATGCCAAAAGAGAAAAAAGACAAGAAAGTAATCAAAGCTATCTTTTGGGAAGTTTTATTCTTTTGTTTAATTTTGTTTTTGGGAATTTATGCAGCTAGCGAGGCAAGGCTTGTTTTAATAGAAGAAGATATTGAGCTTCAAAAGATTAGTTTTGAGAACTTTATTTTATATTTTTTGATATCTACGGTTTTTATTCTTTTTCTTATTTCTCTCCAAAAAGTAAGAAAATATAGAAAAGCTGTTTATAAATTTATTTTTGCGTTTTCTTTTGTTTACGGAGCTTTAACTATTCTACCCTTATTTTTTCCAGACATCATTACTCTTTTTTTAATACTGTTTTTACTTTTTCTCTGGTTCAAAATATCTTCTGTTTGGATTCATGATATTGCCATCGTCATCGCCTTGTCAGGGTTGGGTGCTATTTTGGGTTTAGCTGTTGAGCCAAGAGTGGTAGTTCTTTTGCTTCTAGTCCTTTCTTTTTATGATTTTATAGCAGTTTACAAAACAAGGCATATGATTAAAATTGCTGAATCTATGCTATCAAGTGGTGTTATAATGGGGCTTATTTTGCCAAAACAATTCAAAGGTTTTAATGAGAAACTTAAAAATATTACCCTAAAGAAAGAATTTATGGTTCTAGGCGGAGGAGATATCGTTTTTCCTTTAATTTTTTCTGTCTCTTTGCTAGATCAAGGAATAATTTCTGCTTTAATTGTAGCTGGATTTTCTTTAATTGGACTTATAACCTCTCTTTTAATATTTTTATTACAAAAAGAGACGAAGCCAATTCCTGCTTTGCCACCGATTGCTCTGTTCTCAATAATAGGTTATATAATAACAATAATATGTTAGATAAAAAGAAAAAATATCTTCAGATTGCTTTGAATAGTACAGTCCATGAAGCTCAAAAAGTGATTAGCAAAATTCCTTTAGATGAGAGAATAATTATAGAGGCTGGTACTCCTTTGATTAAAGCCTATGGCGCTAGAGGTATTTCTGCTATTAAAAATGCTTGGCAAAGCAGAGTTTTTGGTAAAGTGCCACCCCCAATGCAGCTTTCTCCTGTTGCTAAGGCAATTTTTCAACAGATAGAAAAGAGAAGAAGTTTTAAGAAGGAAACTCTTCTTTCCCCATATATTGTAGCTGATTTGAAATGTATGGACAGGGGATTTAGAGAGGTAGAAATAGCTAAGAATGCAGGAGCTAGCGCTGCCACAGTTTTAGGACATGCGCCAATTGAAACAATTGATGCCTTTGTCTCTAAATGCAAGGAATTGGGAATAGATTCTATGATTGACACTATGAATTTAGAGTTTCCATTAAATGTTTTAAGGAAATTAAAACAACTTCCAGAAGTTGTTATTCTTCATAGGGGGGTTGATGAAGAGGATTACAATAAAGAAAAGCAAATTCCTTATCATGAAATCCAAAGAATTAAGAATCAGTATAATATTATGATAGCTGTTGCTGGAGGAGATACTCAAAGAGAAGTTCAGACAGCTGTGTTTAATGATATAGATATTGTTATTTTGTGGAGAGATTTTTTCCAAGGTACCGATGAAACTATAAAATTGACAGAGCAATTTTTGAGGGAGGTAAGATAAAAAAACTAAAAAGCCCTTGGGGCTTTTTAGTTTCTTTATCTACTCTCCTTTTGGCATCAGTTTTTTAAATCCTTCTAAAATCTCTACAGGCAAGGCAAAGATAACTGTTTTTGATGGATCTGGTTGAAGATTGTCAATTGTTTCTAGTGTTCTTAGAGAAAGTCCGCCTCTAGAAGATGTGAGTAGCTCTGCTGCAGTTTTTAGTTTTTCAGCGGCTGCTACCTCACCCTCTGATCTTATAATAATAGCTCTTTTTTCTCTTTCAGCTTCTGCTTGGGCAGCCATAGTTCTTTTCATTCCCGCTGGCAGTTCTATATCCTGCATTTTGATTGCCGTGACATCAATTCCCCAAGGATCTGTTTCTGTATCTACCATTTGCTTAATTTCTGTAGATACTTTTTCTCTTTCAATAAGCAATGTGTCTAATTCAACGCCTCCAATAATGTCCCTTAAAGCAGCTAAAGCATATTGAGAAACAGCATAGCGATAGTCTTCAATCTCCAAAACAGCTGCTTCTGCTCTTTGAACCCTAAAATAGACTACAGCATTGACTCCTACTGGAACATTGTCTTTTGTGATAGCTTCTTGTCTTGGAACATCAACTGTGGTGATTCTTAAATCAACTCTTATCATTTTTTGAACTACTGGAAAAATCCACCTAAAACCTGGATACTTTGTTTTAGTATATTTACCAAAAGTTAGAATTACTCCTCTTTCGTATTGGTTTATTATTCTAATGCCAGAGAAAAATAAGAATAGAATAATCAAGATTAAAACTAAAAATGGTCCTATCATATTTTTAAATTAATTATTATATCTGTTTATCACATATGTGTTTTTCAGTCTATTGTTGACACACTCTTTAGAGTATAATAAAGTTTTAAAAAGCTCTTTTTACAAGGAGGCAAAATATATGTCCATTATGTATAATTATAGTGCAATTATAGACAAACATCCTTTCTTAACTAGGGAAGAGGAAAAAGAATTGTTTGTCCTGCTTGAACAGGGTGATAGCAAAGAGAGAAAAAGAGCAAAGGAAACGATTGTCTTTAGCAATGTGCGTCTAGTTATAAATATTGCTAAAGACTATAATCACGGTGTTTTGGAAATAACTGATTTAGTAGAATTTGGAATGGTTGGTCTTTTAGAGGCGATAGAAAGGTTTAATTATAGGAGAGGTTATAAGTTTTCTACTTATGCAGTATATTGGATTAAGCGTTGTGTGCGGCAGGCAATGATGCAAGAAGTTTCTATATTCAAGGTTTACAAAGACAAACTTTTTCGTTGTCAGGAAATTCTTTCCCAACCTGGCAAGTTGTCTCTAGAGGAAATAGCTAAAGCTCTTAATGTTGAGAAGCTTACAGCTCTAGGAATTGTTCAGGCAATCAAATCGTCAATTTCACTAAGTCTGCCAGCAGGAAGGAACAGTGACGGCATTTTAGAGGAGGTAATTACTAGTAGAAATAGTAGCAATTCTACCGAGGTAATTATTAGTCAATACTTTCTTAAAAAGGCACTAGAAGAATTGTTTAACATATTGTTGGATGACAGAGAACGAGAAGTTCTTAAACACCATTTTGGTTTTTATGGAGAAGCAACAGACTTAAAGGACATAGGAAAGAAATTAAAGCTTAGTGGAGAAAGAATTCGTCAAATACGAAATGCTGCTATAGAAAAAATACGAGAGTATTGCAGAAATAATCCAAAATATCTGCGTCTATGGAATCAATACGAGAATACACGCTCCTGATTTATTTCCAGGGGCGTTTTATTTTTGCCCCTTTTGTGCTTAGTTTGTGCTTAGTCGGACTAAGCACAAGATCAGATAAGAGTTGTATAATTTTAATAACTCTATATCAGAATTTTTTTATCATATAAGAATCCTTTAGCTTGTAACCGAGTTTTCTGTAATAATTCCTGACACCAATGCCAGAAATTACTGCTATTCTATTTTTTTTGAATTCTTTCTTAGTTATTTTTTCTGCTTCTTTCATTAATTTTTTCCCCAAACCCTTGTGCTGTGGCGCTTTGACTTTTTTGCTAAAGCCAATTAACTGTCCATAAGTATGCAGCTCTCTTACAATAGTTGTATTTTCAAGACAGGGAAAAATTGCTTGAGAAGGATTTCTTAATCTTAGAAGAGAATAAAGTTTAGTTCTGTTTTTATTTTCATAGCTTAGAAAGATTTCTTCTCCTTTTGAGGCATTGTATCTATCTTTAAAAAGATAGATTTTTTCTTTTGGATTATATTCTTCTTTTACCTCCCTGCATCTTATGCATTTACAGGGCTTTTCCATTTCTTTTTGGACTATTTGCCTTAGATTTGTTGTTTTAACTCCGCCCTCTATTACATATTCAGTTGGTATGTCTCTTATTATTCTTTGAATTCTTACATAATAGGGAATTGTTTCTTTTATTTTCTTTAAAAGTTCAATCAATTCTTTTTTATTATATGGCTTAAATTGTTTTTTTTGATATTGTTTGTAAAGAGGAGCTTCTTTTACTAAAGCCAAGGGGTAAATTTTTAAATAATCGGGCTGGAAAGCCTCATTTGAAAAAAGTTCCTTAAACATTTGTAAATCTCTTTTTTTGTTTGAACCTAAAAGATTTGGCATCATTTGATAACAGATTTTAAAACCAGCGTCTTTTAAAAGGCGGGTTGCTATAATGCTTTCTTCTACTCCGTGTCCTCTTTTGTTTTTTTCTAAAACATCATCATAAATACTTTGAATACCAAGCTCTACTCTGGTTATTCCCAAGTTTCTTAATCTCTTGACTTCCTTTTTTGTAATGTAGTCAGGGCGGGTTTCAATAGTGATGCCAATTATTCTTTTTTTAGCAGTTTCGTTCATTTTTTGAGCTTTTTCTAAACTGTTTGCTTTTTTATTATTAGCGGCCTCAAAACATTTTTTTATAAACCAAGTTTGATATTTTTTAGGGTAAAAAGACCAAGTGCCGCCAATTATTCTTAAATCAATTTTATCTGTTGGGTGGCCTGTTTTTTCTAAAGCTTCAATTCTTGTTTGTGTTTGTTTGTAGGGGTCATAGCTACAAAGAATAGCTCTAGCTACAGCCGGCTCTTCTTTAAGATAGCTTTGAGGGACATCTTTTTGTTTTGGACAAAAAATACACTTGCCCGGGCAAGGATATGGCTTTGTTAAAACAGAGACAATCACGATTCCCGAGAGAGAACGAATTTTTCTAATTCTTAAAATTTCTTCTATTTTTAAATCTTTTTTTAATCTTTTTTCTTTTACTAAGTCGTGATAAACTTTAAGCAAATGTGAGTTTTTAGACATCCCCCTTAGTTCTTTTTTGGCGAATTTTCTTTTTAAAGAATCCAAAACTACTCGATTTTTCTTCGTTTGTTTTGAAAAGTCAATTATTATTTTTTCTTCTATTGTCATTTTTATTGATTATTAAGGCTTGTGAACCACCGGGTGGTTCACAAGATTCACAAGACAGAATAAGTTTTTTAATTAATTCAATTTCTTATTTTATGAAAGAAGAATATGCAAAATATCTATTAGAAAAGACGAAGGAAAACTATAACCAAATTTCTGAAACTTTTAGTAGGTCTAGAGATTGGCTGCCTCCTGATTTTTATTTCCTTTCTAAGTTTGTAGAAGAAGAGGATAAAGTTTTGGATATAGGCTGTGGCAATGGAAGGCTCAAAGATGTTGTCAGTGCCGACTATACTGGTATTGATTTTTCAGAAAAGATGATTGAAATAGCTAAACAAAGACATCCTGGAACTAAATTTATTACAACTAGACCCTTTCAATTTCCTTTTGAGGATAAAAACTTTGACAAAGCATTTTGCCTTTCTGTTTTACATCACATTCCTTCAAAAGATTTCAGAATAAACTTTTTAAAAGAAATTTTAAGAGTTTTAAAGCCAGATGGAGAACTTTTTTTAACTGTCTGGGATTTAAGTCAGAATAAGAAAGTTAGAAAGCTCTTGTTTAAATATACTATTTTTAAGCTAATAAACAAGACAAAACTTGATTTTAAAGATATTTTTTATCCTTTTAAGAGCAGTAAAGGAGAAATTTTAGCTGAAAGATACATTCATATTTTTTCTCTAAAAGAACTTAAAAATTTGTTAAAAGAAGTAGGTTTTTCAGTTGAAAAAGCAGAGAGACAAAAAAGGACTAAAAAAAACAGCAACCTTTTTTTAAGGGGGACAGTCCCCCAAAAACAGAAGTCAAAAATCAGCTGAAACCCCTTGATTTTACTGAACTATTATACAATAAAAAGTCCAATGGTACAAATTTGATTCATTTTTTATAATAGATTAATAAATCTATCTTTTTTTGAAAAAATGTTAAATAAATTTCAAAAAATTTACTCGTAAGAATATTCAATCAAATTTGTACCATCGGCCAATTTATGGTATCGCTGCAGCGTAACGACGCGGTTTCTGAGCACCCGCGCTTGGGGGACTGTCCCCTCCCTGATCTTTATGATATACTAAAGTAACATGGATATGGAAAAGCAAAATGTATATGGCTACTGGGTAATATTTGAAAAAGGAGTTAGAGAAGGTATTCGTTATTTAAGAAATGATTTGCAAAGAGAAGAGGCAAAAACCTTGTTTGAAGCAGCTAAACATCAAGGAGATGCAGAGTTTGAAGATGACTATGATAGAGATTGGACTCTTCGTTATAATAGAGGCGAGGGAACATATACTCTGCTTCAAAGGCAGAGGGAATAAAAAGGTCGTTTAACCATCTATTTTTTAAAAAAATATGCCAGAACAAGAAGTTGAAGGAAAATTAGTAGGCAGAATAACCCATTATTTTGACAATATTAAAGTAGCAGTCATTGCTCTAGAGGCTCCATTGAAAACAGGAGACACTATTAGAATTGTTGGCGGAGATGTTGATTTTGAGCAGGTCGTCGGCTCTATGGAGGTGGAACATGACAAGATAGAAAAAGCCAAAAAAGGAGATGAGGTTGGTCTAAAAATTGAGGAGAAAGTCAGAAGTGGCTATAGAGTTTATAAAATAAAATAGATAAAGAGAATAATGTC
Organism: uncultured Candidatus Saccharibacteria bacterium; assembly: GCA_964638595.1. Lineage (GTDB taxonomy): Bacteria > Patescibacteriota > Minisyncoccia > Minisyncoccales > PEYH01 > CAZWQR01. The sequence continues at coordinate 142 of CAZWYU010000013.1, read as the reverse complement.
TAATTTTTTGAAAGCCCTGTCTGTTTTCGTAGGGACAGTTATTGGGGTAGGAATTTTTGGTCTGCCTTGGGTTGCTTTTAAAAGCGGCTTTTTTGTTTTAATTTTTTATTTTTTAATAGTTGGTAGTGCCGGGTTAGTAATC
>CAZWYU010000012.1:0-1766 GCA_964638595.1 uncultured Candidatus Saccharibacteria bacterium | reverse complement strand
AGCGACGAGAGGTTCTTATAACTGAATTATATCAAGAACAAACAGAGTAGATATTGCGAACATACTCTGTTATGTCATAAATCGCGCCAATGCGCGGATACAAATATCAAAATTATAATCTTTTCGAAGGAAACAGGAAGGCCAATTAATCACTCCTGACCCCATTTTCACTCGAAATGAAAACTGCCCTCTAGTTGCTCTCCAATAGACGGGCAGTTTTGATTTCGGATTTATGTTAGGACGAGAAGTTTATCCTGAGTGAAATCGAAGGGTTGACAGTTGACACTATACTGTCAACTCTATACAATAGAATTATGGATACCAGAGAAAGAATATACAACTTTATAAAAAAAGAAAAAAAAGTTACTGCAAACACAATTGTAGAGCAGTTTGATTTAAGTAGATGGGCTATTTATAAACACCTTAACAAACTTTTGGATGAGAGGAAAATAAGCAAAATAGGTAAGCCGCCCAAAGTTTTTTATTTTGTTTCTGAAGCAGAACATAAAGCAGAGATTTATACTGTTAGCGATAAAATTAAAAATTTTATAGATAAGCGTTTTTTAGATATATCTCCGGGTGGTATTGAAACTATGGGCTGGCAGGGTTTTATCCAATGGTGCCAAAAGAGAAGATTAGAAGTTGTTAGTTCTGCTAATGATTTTGTAAAGATTGTTAAAAAATATGACTCTATAAGGAAAGATGGCTTGTTGGATGGGATGAAGAAGATGAAATCTACTTTCTCTAAAGTTTATTTGGATAAACTTTTTTATCTTGATTTTTACAGCATAGAGAGATTTGGCAAAACTAAACTGGGCAAGGAATTACTTTACGCCAAACAGAGCCAAGACAGAAAATTGATTAAAAATTTAGTTAAGGATATAAAAGAACCGATAGATTCTTTAATTGAGAAGTATAAAATAGAGGCGGTTGTTTTTATTCCACCCACCGTTAAGAGAGAGCTTCAATTTATGAAGGAATTAGAAAAATTATTAAAGCTTGCTCTTCCTAAAATTAAAGTTTTTAAAATTAAAACTCCGGTAATAGTCCCACAAAAGACATTGGGTAAATTAGAAGACAGAATAGAAAATGCCAAAAATACTTTTATAGTTGAAGAAAGCAGAAGATATAATAATCTTTTACTTATAGATGACGCGGTTGGTTCGGGCTCCACTTTAAATGAAATAGCTCGTCAGCTTAAAGATAAAAACATTGCCAAAGGTAAAATTATAGGACTATCTATAACTGGAAGTATAAAAGGATTTGATGTAATTAGTGAAGTGTAAATAAATTTAGACAGTTGAACTAATATGAAAATATATTTTGTCGCCCATGAAACGAGCAAAGACAATGAAGCTGGCATAGCTTCAGGGTGGAGAGACGTAGAGCTTTCCGAACTTGGTATTAAACAAGCTAAAGAACTAGGAGAAAGATTCAAAGATACCGAGTTGGATTTGGTTTGTTGTTCTGATTTGAGAAGAGCTAAACAAACGGTAGATATAGCTTTTAAGGATAAGGACATACCGGTAATAGAAGATGAAAGATTAAGAGGGCTCAATTACGGGGATTTTAATGGTAAGCCCTCAAAAGAAGTTGGCTGGATGCAACCAAGAAAGATCAAAGAACCCTTTCCCAATGGGGAAAGCTATAAACAAGCAATGGTAAGAGTCCATAATTTTTATAAAGAACTTAAGGAGAAATATCCCGATAAAACCATATTAGTCGTAGGCCATAGGGCTACTCAATATGGTTTAGATACTTTAATA
>CAZWYU010000011.1:0-5072 GCA_964638595.1 uncultured Candidatus Saccharibacteria bacterium | reverse complement strand
TTAGTCGGACTAAGCACAAAGTGCCCGTTAATTGAATGATTTAAGATTGAAATTGGGCTTGTTTTGTGTTAATATAAAACAAGAATATAAAATTTTTATGAAAAATAGTTTATCATTAAGACCGGTTTTATTTTGGGAAACAGATTTTAAAAAGCTTGATAAGCAGGAGAATGCCGATTTTATTATCGGACGTGTTTTAGATTTTGGTAATTTAAAAGAATGGAGAGCAGTAGAGAAATTTTATGGCTTAGATAAAATAAAAAAAGCAGTTAAAAATCACATTTTTTCTGATATCCGAAGCGCTAATTTTTGGTCCATGATATTAAATATTCCTTTGAATAATTTAAAATGCACCCGGAATCCCTCACTAAAAACACCGAGAGCGTTCTCGATGCGCTAGATAACTCTGGTGTTACTAAGAATTTTTATTTAGCCGGAGGCACGGCCCTGGCTCTTTATTTTGGCCACCGCTTTTCTATTGATTTGGATTGGTTTGCCCAAAGTTTTGATTATACTCTTTCTTTTCGTCAAAAATTAGAAAAATTAGGTAAATTAGGAGTAGACAGTGAATCAGAAAAGACCTTTAATGGTAGTCTTGATAATGTAAAAGTAAGTTTTTTTGAATATCCTTATCCTTTGATTGCGCCTAAAACTAAATATGGAAAAAACATCTTTTTGGCTGGATTACCTGACATAGTGGCGATGAAAATGGAAGCCATTGCTAGTCGGGGTTCTTACAAAGATTTTATTGATATTTATTTTCTCTTACAAGAATATTCTCTAGAGCAGATGCTCTCATTTGTTCATAAAAAATATAGCAACATAGAATACAACGAAGCACATCTTTTGAAGGCCTTAACATATTTTGTAGACGCTCAAGGAACCCAGGAGCCAGAAATGATTCAAAAAATAAGTTGGGAGGAAGTTACAAAAAAAATTAAAACAGAGGTTCAGAATTATTTTAAACAAAAAGAAGCAGATTAAACTTCGATTAAGGTAATGTATCTGTTATATAGCTTCTTTTTTAAAAAAAATTATGAAAGATTATAAAGCAGTAATTTTAGCTGGAGGGAAGGGTACGAGATTATATCCTATAACTAAAGAAATCCCCAAACCGCTTTTGCCAATTAATAAAAAACCAATAATTAACTATTTAGTTGATCTTTTTTTGAAAACAGGAATAGAAGATATTGCAGTTTTAATAAATAAGAGCTTTGAAGAGGACTTTTATTGGTGGAAAAAAAGATATTATCCAGACAAAAAAATTAAAATTTTAGAAGAGAATGAACCATTAGGCACGTTTGGAGGACTTTTCCACTTAAAAAAGTGGATTGGAGAAGATAATTTTTTTCTATCTAATGGTGACGAGATAAAACAATTAAATTTAGAAAAAATGATTAGTTTTCACGATGAAATGAATGCTTTAGCTACTTTAGGTTTAGTAAAAGTTCAAGATCCCCAAAACTATGGCGTGGTTGTTTGCGAAAATGATTTGGTGCTTAATTTTTTAGAAAAGCCAAAATTGCCTCCATGTAATTTTGTGTCTGCTGGTTTGTATTTGTTATCTGCTGATATTTTTAAATATCATCCTGGATTAACTTTTTCTATGATTGAAAAGGATTTATTTCCAATTTTAGCTAAAGAGAAAAAACTGGTTGGTTTTAAATTTGAGGGAGAATGGATGGACTGCGGAACTTGGGAGCGTTATGAAAAAGCTTTGCAGAGATTTAAAGAGGAAAGTTTCTAAAATGTCTTGCAATTTAGTCATAAATAAATTGTAAGACATTTTAGTGAAGATATATGATTTGCCAAAAGCTATCAAGCTTATGAAGGAATTATTAAAGAAGATAAGGGAGTTAACTCTTCTTAAATAGATAGAAAATCAAAGCTGACTCTACAATTTTAGAAGCTAAAAATCCTGCTATAATGCCCCAAATGCCATAAACGGGGATAAGAGTAAAAAATAATATTATTTTTAGAATAGGGCCTACAAACTTAATAATGTAGAGCTCTTTTGTTTTCATTGCTGCTGTTAAAGATGTGCTTAGCAAGGAGAAGGGTATAAAAATTAAGCTTGTAGCTAAAGCTCTAGCATAGGGCACGGATTCTGTATAATTAGGAAAAACCAGTTTGTATCCTAAAGGGATGATGGCTATAAAAAATAAAGCAAAAGGAATTGAAAATAAAAAGAATCTAAAAAATTTTTTTAATAATCCTTGTTTTGTTTCTGCAAAAGATTTTTGGCTTAATTTAGGCAAAGCCAAAGAAGAAAAAGGAGTCAAGCTTTGAGTTTTTTGGATAGGAATTTTAGCAAAAGAATAAGTAGCTACCGCTATTGGGCCTAAAAATTGCCAGATTATTATTTTATCTATTTGTTCTGCAAAAAGCGCCACAGTTTCCATAACAGTCAGGTGTTTGCCAAAAGGAACAGCTTTTTTGTCTATTTCTTTATTCTGGATTTTATTTAATGTTAATTTAAAAAATATGCCCCTGAAAATACTTCTGGAAATAAAATATGCCAGTATAATAAATAGAAGATTGTCAGTTAGGATAAGAATTGGAATGAAAGTGAGTGCCTCTAAAGTATTTATAAAGATAAGATATTTATTTTGGACATCAAATCTTTTTCTGCCATTCCAGTAGGGGCTGTAAAGGTTAAAGATTCTGGGCAAGGGGAAAAAGAAACTAGCTATTAGAAAAGAAGTGCCTAAAACTGAATTTCCTTGGAAAAAATACCAGCCAGATACTCCCAAACAGGCTAAAAGCGCGGCTATGCTCCATTTAATTTTAGTTTTAGTGATTATGGCTAAAGTGCCTTCTTTGCCTTGGGCTATAGCTTTTACTAAAGCAGTGCCCATTGCTGGTAGCATTATAATAGCTAGTATGTTTATAGTTGATTCAATATATTGAAATTTTCCAAAAGTTTCTTTAGAAATCCATTTAGCAAAAGCATACATAGTTATAAGAGAAAGGAGCGATGCGGAAATTTTTCCGGCAATGAGCCAAAAACTGCCTTTAGTAAAATAGACCATATCAGTTCTGGTATATTTTTCAGACCAGCGCAGTATTTTTGTAATTTTTTCTTTTTTTAACATAAACTAAAATTTCTTTGTCTTAACCCCCTCCTTAATCCTCCCCCTCTATGAGGGGGAGGAAAGAGGAGGGGGAGTTATTGATATTATATCTTAAAAATGTTAGGATTAAAATCGCTTTTACTGATAAATTATGATTTTACCACATGGCGGACAATTAATAGACAGAATAATTGAAAGCCCCAAAAAAGAAAAAGTTTTAAAAAAAATAGCCAATTACCCTTTTTTGGTATTAGATAATGACCAGTTAAAGGATGTTAAAAATATTGGCAGGGGTGTTTATTCTCCCTTAAAGGGATTTTTAAGAAAAGCAGATTTTTTCTCTGTTTTAGATAATATGAAGTTGTCTAATGGAATTGTTTGGCCTATTCCTATAGTTTTAGATATTAACGAGCAAGAATATAAAGATATAGAAGGCAAAAACTATATCAATTTAAAAAATAAAAAAGGAGAGATTGCGGCTCTTTTAAAAGATCCAGAGGTTTTTGAGTACGATAAAAAAGAATTTGCTAAAAAAGTTTTTCAAACTTTAGATAATAAACATCCCGGCGTTGAGGATGTTTTTAAAATGAAAAAATATTTAATTGGCGGAGAAATTTTTCTTTTGGATAATAAAAGAAATTTTTTTGCAGAACATAATTTTACTCCTAGAGAAACCAGAGAAATTTTTAAAAATCGTGGTTGGAAAACAGTAGTCGCTTTTCAAACAAGAAATGTTCCTCACAGAGGCCATGAATTTTTGCAAAAAGAAGCTCTAAAAGAAACAGACGGTCTTCTAATTCAGCCAGTAATTGGCAAAAAAAAGGTCGGAGATTTTAAAGATGAATATATTTTAACTGCCTATGAAATTCTTTTGGATAGATATTATTCTAGAAAAAGAGCTGTTTTAAGTGTTTTGCCTCTAAAAATGAGATATGCTGGGCCGAGAGAAGCTGTTTTTCATGCTATAATAAGAAAGAACTATGGTTGTACTCATTTTATTGTTGGCAGAGATCACGCTGGAGTAGGCAATTATTATGGTCCCTTTGATGCCCAAAATATTTTTGATAATTTTCAAGATGATGAAATTGGGGTCAAAATTTTAAAATTTCCAGAAGTAATTTATTGTTCTTCAATAAAACAGCACACTTTTATAGAGCATTGTCCCAAAGAAGATACAATTGAATTTTCAGGCTCTAAATTAAGAGAAAATATTGAGCAGAAAGTTAAACCGCCCGAATATATTATAAGGCCTGAAGTTTATGGCTTTTTAGCCAATAGTTATAATTCATTAGTAGATAATATGTATAATAACAACAATAATAGTAGAAAAAGTTTTGTTCTCTGGTTTACTGGGCTATCTCAATCAGGGAAGACCACAATTGCCGACAAAGTTCACGAGGCTTTAATTCAAAAAGGTTTAGCCATTGAACGTCTAGATGGAGACATTATGCGCCAACATATTAGTAAAGACCTTGGTTTTACAAAAGAAGATAGAGATGAAAACATTAGAAGGGTGGCTTTTGTTTCTAAACTTTTATCCAGAAATGGAGTTAGTGTTATTACTTCTTTCATTTCTCCATACAAAAAGGTCAGACAAATGGTTAAAGAAGAAATAGAAAATCCTTCTCTTCATCGTCCAGAGGCTGAAACAGCTAAGTTTATTGAAGTGTTTTGCAAATGTCCTTTAGAGGTGTGTGAAACAAGAGATACTAAAGGAATGTATCAAAAAGCTCGCCAAGGCGAAATTCAAAATTTTACCGGAATTTCTGACCCCTACGAAGAATCAGAAGACCCGAGCATTGTCCTTTTTACTGATAAAGAAACCATAGAAGAGGCCGTTCAAAAAATATTAAAGTATTTAGAAAAAAATAACTTAATATAAAATGCTTCTTGATATTAATTTTTTAGCTTTGTTTTGATAATTTTTTATTTTTAAATTTTAGTTTTTGATAAAATTATAAAATTATTTAAGAAATTAATATTTATTGTTGGATTTTT
>CAZWYU010000010.1:0-12774 GCA_964638595.1 uncultured Candidatus Saccharibacteria bacterium | reverse complement strand
GCCAATTAGAATAAACAAGACAAGAAGAACTATAGCATGGCCAAAGATATACATAATAGCTCCCCAGATAAAACCAGGAATATCGCTCCAAACTAATGGATTTCTATAAGAATCTACTGGGGTTGGTGTGGGGGCAGCGGAATCAACATGGATATCAATTTTTTTAATTCCACACCCCAAAAGAGAACAAGCGGTAACCTGAATAGTGTAATCTCCCTCTGTATTATACGTATGCCAAGCACTAGTATTACAAGTTTGAGGAGGTGCCGCGTAGTCAACAGACATTGTGCAAGGAACACTAGTTCCACCAGGCTCTCCCCAAATAATCTTCACTGAATTTCCGCTTAAACGATAATTAGACTCTACTGTAATATCAAGAAGGATAGATTCGCCAGGATTGATGTTAGTGGAACTTACATTCAAATCTATTGCAGGAGGAGCTGCCGTTACAGTTAATGGCAAAAACAATACTATAAAGCAAAAAAATAATATGAAAAAATAAACCTTCATAACGATTTATTTTCATAAACCGCTCCCCAATGGTAAGTTCCGGCATCTAAGTCTTTTATTTTCTTAAGCTCCAAGCGAGTCAAAATATCTTTAATGTCTTCCGCTTCAACCCTATCTTCGGCTGGGCCAAACGGAGAAAGTTTTTTCCAATCCACTATTACAATCTTTCCTTTAGCTTTAGCAATTCTCTTGGCTTCTTTTAACATTGCTTCTTTGTGCGCAGATTGGAACAAGATATTAGAAACAATTACAATATCAACTAAACCATCTTGTAAAGTTGAACCTCTCGGCTCTTCTAAATCACATTTTATTCTCTTGATATTGTTTAAGCCCTCGGCTCGAGCTCTTCCTTCTAAAGCAGACAAGGGTTCTTCTTGAATATCTAAAGCATAAACCATACCCTTGGACAGTTTTTTAGCTAAGGATATAGTAAAGCCACCAGCCCCGCAACCGAACTCAGCCGTATAGTAATATGGTTTTAAATCCAATTGAGCAACTATTTTTTCTGGCTCTAAAAAACTAACCATATAAACTGATTAAAGAAATTACTTTGTCTTGCTTTGTTAATCTCATTATTCTAACTCCCTGCGTAACTCGGCTAAGAGATGGAATATGTTTTGCCGAAGTTCTAATAACTTGCCCTTGCTTTGAAATAATAATTAAATCTTCATTGCCCTTTAGAATCTCTGACCTCACTAAATCCCCGGTTCTTTTCGTTGTTTTAGCTGTTTTAATTCCACTTCCTCCGCGACTTTGTTTTCTATAGTTGCCTATCTTAGTTTTCTTACCATAACCATTTTCACTCATTATTAAAAGATAATCATTTTTATTAGCTTTGTCTACAATTTCTAGACCAATTACTCTATCTTCTTTTCTTAATTTAATTCCTCTATTGCCAGAAGCATTTCTCTGCATTGGCCTAATATCTTTCTCCTGAAATTTTATTGACTGGCCTTTTTGGGTAACTAAAATTATTTCACTCTGTTTAGGCGTCTTTTTTACAGAACAAAGCAAGTCATCCTTTTTTAAATTTATAGCAATTAAGCCAGATTTTCTGACATTGTAAAACTCTTCTAATTTGGTTTTTTTAATTATGCCATTTTGAGTAGCCATAGCTAAATATTCTATACCCCTTTGTTTGTCTGCTTTACCCAAAGCCAAAATTGCCAATATTTTGTCTGTCGGCGAAATTTCTAAAAAGTTAAACAAGGGTTTGCCTTTAGATGTCCGGTTACTCGACTCTATTTCGTAGGCAGAAACAGAAAAAACCTTGCCAGAATCAGTAAAAAACAAAATTGTATCTAGTGTGCTAGCTAATAAAAAGTGTTTTACAAAATCTTGATCTTTAGTCTTTATGCCAATGATTCCTTTGCCTCCTCTTTTTTGAGCTTTATAAACAGAAGGGCTCATTCTTTTGATATATCCGCTATCTGTTAAAGTAATCAGAGTTTCTTCCTCGGGAACCAAATCTTCGGTTGAAATATCATCCGCCTTTTTAACATAAACTTTTGTCCTTCTTTCATCGCCATATTGCTCTTTCAAATATTTAAGCTCTTTTCTGACTATGTTTTCAATTTTTATTTTGCTTTTTAAAATAGCTTGATATTCTTTAATTTTTTCTTTAAGTTCTTTCAGTTCTTGCTCTATTTTTTCTCTTTCAAGTTTTGCTAAAGCAGATAATTTAGTTTCCAAAATAGCTTCGGCTTGCAAGTCGGTAAGTTCAAATTTCTTTTTGAGTTTTTTCTTGGCATCAGCTCGGTCATCAGCACCTTTAATAGTTTTTATAACCTCGTCAATTTTTGATAAACACTTAGCCAATCCTTCTAAAATATGCTCTCTTTCTTTTGCTTTTTTAAGTTCATATTTTATTCTTTTAACAACAACCACTTTCCTGTGCTCTAAATAATAATTTAAGACCTCGGGTAAGGAAAGCAAGCGGGGTTGAATACCATCTACCAATGCAATCATATTTAAATGAAATTTCTTCTGTAAATCAGTGGCTTTATATAAATAATTCAAAATTTTCTGCGGAAAAGCACTTTTCTTCAATTCTAAAACAATCCTTAATCCTTCTCGGTCTGATTCGTCCCTAGCATCTTTAACGCCTTGAATTTTTTTATTCTGAATTAACTTGGCAATTTGAGAAACTAAATTAGCTTTATTGACTTGATAAGGAATTTCTGTAATAACAATTTTCCATTCGTCGTTTTTTGCCTCTTTAACCTCTGCCTTGCCTTTCATTAAAATAGGACCCTTGCCTTGGGCATAAGCAATAATAATCGCTTTTTGATTATAAATTATTCCGCCGGTAGGAAAATCTGGACCTTGAATAAACTTAAACAAATCTTCAGTTTTGGCGTGGGGATAGTCTAATAAATAAATAGCCGCATCACAAACTTCTGATAAATTATGAGGGGGAATATTTGTTGCCATACCAACGGCAATTCCTAAAGAGCCATTTAATAAAAGTTGTGGAAGTAATGCAGGTAAAACGGTTGGTTCTTGGCGGCTACTGTCATAATTATCCTTAAAATCAACCGTCTCTTTTTTAATATCTTTTAGCATTTCTTCTGATAAACGGGTCATTCTAACCTCTGTATATCTTTGGGCGGCTGGTGGGTCTGAATCAATACTACCAAAATTTCCTTGACCCTGAACCAAAGGATAACGCAAAGAAAAATCTTGAGCCATCCTCACTAAAGAATCATAAACAGCCATATCCCCATGGGGGTGGTAACGCCCCAAAGTGCTACCAACCACATTAGCTGATTTTCTAAAACTAGAATTATGATAAAGCCCATCTTCATACATAGCATAAAGAATTCTGCGATGAACTGGCTTTAAACCGTCTCTAACATCAGGCAAAGCCCGAGAAATAATAACCGACATTGCATAATCAATATAGCTCTCTCTCATCTCTTCATTAATTTCTTTCTCCTTAACATAGCCAATCTCTTTTCTAATAATTTTTTCTTTATCTTTTGATTCCTTGTTTTTGTCCTTTTTTTTCATATCTAAAAGTTTTCTAACCTTTTAATGGTAATAAATAAAAAAATCAAAAATAAAATAATAGTTGCGATGCTAATTATCGCCCAAAAAATAATTTTTCTCTTCTTGAGAGATAATTTTCTTAATTTTTCTAAATTATCTTTCAGGATCTTAAAACAATAATCTTTGTTTCTGCTGGCAAATCGCCTTTTTTAATACTAATTTCTTCTTGTTCTTTTAAATCCTCCTGTCCCATTGTTTTTAAAAATTCATCCACTCCGTCTAAATCAATTTTAAGCCCTTTAATTTTATAATACATAGGAATAATAATTTTCGGCTCTATTTGATTTGTAATCTTTTGAGCTGTCTCTGCGTCAATGGTATATTTTCCACCTACTGGAAGCATTAAAATATCAGAATCTCCTATGTTTTCTAACTGTTCAACGGTAAGTTCTTTTTGCCCCAAATTTCCTAGATGGCAAATTTTAATACCTTCTACCTCAATTAAATAAATTATATTCTCGTCCAAGTCCTTTTCTTCGTGACTACTACAAATAGAAGACATGCCTCTAACAAAAACTTCTTTTACCTCATACTCACCCGATTCGCTAATAATAAAAGGATTGCCCTTAACAGCCCTTATATTACTATTGTCTCTATTGTGAGTAATCAAAACTAAATCTGCCTGCAATAACGGCAATTTTAAACCTGTGTTATTTTCATAAGGGTCAATAACTATTCTGGTTTTCTTTTTAGCATCCACAGAGGTAGCTCTTATTTCAAAACAAGATTGTCCATACCAATAAATCTTCATAAAAATATATTATTTCTTTTATACTAACATTTTTTGAACAAGTTTTCAATAAAATACACTGTGTAGATAATTGAGTTTAATGTAATCTTAATTTGTAGCGTGTATAGAATATTTTTTATAGCTCATTGTATATAGAAATATTGATAACTAGTTAATTTTCAATTTTGAAATTCCTCCTCCACCCATGCCCCCTCTTTTTTAAAAAAAGAGGGGAGTATTTCCTCCCCCTCAAAAAAACTACTCGTATATCGTTATATCGTATTCTGTATATCGTATAAGATAAAAGGTATTAGGGTCTTTGAGTATTTAGTTTTATACGCAATACGCGATACGCAATACGCGATACTTTGCCTTGTATCTCTTTTCTTGTTCCTTGTTACCTGTTACCTGTTGCCTATTACGAGTTACCTGTTACCTGTTATAAATTACTTCAATATTCTTGCCAAGTGATTGATTTTATGCTACCTTATCTTATATGGAAAAAACTAAAGAAGAACCACAAAAAATTGAAAATTTCTCTATTTTGCCTCCTAAAAAAGGCGAGACAATAGAAGGAAAAATTATCGGCAACGACCGCTATTCTGTTTATATTGATTTAGGACCCATTGGAACTGGGATAATTTTTGGCAAAGAATATTATGCTGCTAAAAATATACTCAAACCTTTAAAACCAGGAGATGTAATTAAAGCTAAGGTTGTAGAAATGGATAATGAAAACGGATACACAGAACTCTCTTTGCGAGAAGCTAGAGAAGAAAAAAATTGGGAAAATCTAACAGGTCTAGAAAAAAATGCCGAACCCATAGAAATAAAAATAAGTGGCGCTAACAAAGGCGGACTGTTGGCAGAACACTATAATATTAAAGGATTTCTGCCTTTATCCCAACTTTCTATTGAACATTATCCTCGAGTAAAAGACGGAAACACCGCAGAAATTTTAAAAAATCTTCAGGAATTAGTGGGCCAAACTATTCAAGTTAAAATAATTGATGCAGAGCCTAATGAAAATAAACTTATTTTCTCTGAAAAAGCGGTTACGTCCAAAGAGATAAGCAAACTTCTTGAGCATTATAAGCCAGGAGATATAGTAGATGGCCGAATCACCGGATTAGCTGATTTTGGAGCTTTTATTAAATTTCCGCTAACAAAGGAAGAAACTCAAACCGAAGGTTTAATTCACATTTCAGAGCTTGACTGGCAACTCATTGATGAAGTTTCGGATATTGTAAAGGTTGGAGATATTGTTAAAGCAAAAATTATTGACATATCCAAAGACGGAAAAGTTTCCCTTTCTCTTAAATCCTTAAAAGAAGATCCTTGGAAAAATATAGACAAAAAATTCAAAAAAGGAGACTCTGTAAAGGGAAAAGTGATTAAAATTAACCAACTCGGCGCTTTTATACAAGTGGCGCCAAAAATTAGAGGGTTAGTCCATATATCTCAAACCAAAGATGAAGATCAAAGTTTACAACAAGGCAAAGAATATAATTTTGAGATTATGTCTCTTGACGCTATCAATCATAAGATGGGCTTACGTCCTGTTGAAAAAAAATAAATAAATGAAAAAAGCTGTTCCTAATCTAGCCAAAAATTTTTTGATTATTGTCTTAATTTTCGTTTTTATCTCTGCTGTTTTTTCTCTTTTTTATACAGGAAAAGAAAATCTAAAAGAAATTTCGCTGAACCAGTTAGCTCAAGATATCGGCAACGAAAATATAGACAAAATAATGGTAGAAGGAAATAATATAATCGTTTTTTATAAAGACGAAACAAAGGCATTATCAAGAAAAGAAACAGAAACCTCTCTAAGCCAGACATTAAACAACTACGGGGTAGACAAAGATAAATTAAGCAAAGCTAATCTAAAAATAGAAGAACGGGTTGATGTTTGGGGACAGGTTAGCACTATTCTTCTAATTGGCTTGCCCTTTCTCTTTTTCTTTTGGCTCTTTTGGATGTTTTCTAAACAAGCCAAAACTGGAGCTATGCAGGCTTTTAATTTCTCAAAAGCTAAAGTTAAAATATTTGGCGCTGACGGACATCCTAAACAAAAGATTACTTTTAAAGATGTTGCTGGTTTAAAAGAAGCAAAAGAAGAGCTTAAAGAAATTGTTAGTTTTTTAAAAACTCCTAAAAAATTTCTTGATATGGGAGCTAAAATCCCAAGAGGTGCTTTGCTCGTAGGAGCCCCGGGAACGGGAAAAACTCTTTTAGCTAGGGCTGTGGCGGGTGAGAGTAATGTTCCTTTTTTCTCAATCGCAGGTTCTGAATTTATAGAACTTTTTGTGGGCGTTGGCTCTGGCAGAGTCCGTTCATTGTTTCAAGAAGCCAAAAAACACACCAAGGCAATAATTTTTATTGACGAACTTGATGCCATTGGAAGAACCAGAGGAGCCGGCTTTGGGGGAGGACATGATGAAAGAGAACAAACTCTCAACCAGATTTTGGTAGAAATGGACGGTTTTGAAAGAGATTCAAAAACTATTGTGATGGCAGCCACCAATAGACCCGATATTTTAGACCCTGCTATTTTAAGACCTGGTCGGTTTGACAGGCAAATTGTCTTAGATATGCCCGGCATAGAAGACAGGGAAGCAATCTTAAAAATTCATATTAGAGGCAAGCCCTTAGCCGAAAAAACAGATTTAAGAGAAATAGCAGAAAGGACACCAGGATTCTCCGGAGCTGATTTGGAAAATCTCCTAAACGAAGCGGCTATTCTGGCGGCAAAAAAAGACAAAAAAAAGATTACTCAAAATGAACTTACTGAATCTATTGAGAAAGTTTTGTTAGGACCAGAAAGAAAAAGCCATATCATATCAGAAAAAGAAAAGGAAATCTCTGCCTATCACGAAGCTGGGCATGCTTTGGTTTCTACTTTTACTGATGAGGGAGAACCGGTCAGAAAAATTTCTATTGTCTCCCGCGGTATTGCTGGCGGATATGTTTTAAAATCCCCATCTGAAGAAAAAAGGATGAAAAATAAATCTGATTTTATGGCCGAAATTGCTACTCTTTTAGGCGGTTATTGCGCTGAAGAACTACAATTTAAACAAGTAAGCACTGGAGCTAGCAATGATTTAGAAAGAGCCTCTGAAATAGCCCGCAGTTTGGTCAAAGAATATGGAATGTCTTCTTTGGGACCAATCGTTTTTGGCAAAAAAGAACAACTAAAATATTTGGGCAAGGCCTTTAATGAAGAAAAAAACTATTCTGAAAAAATAGCTCAAGAAATTGACAAAGAAGTAGAAAAGATTATAAAAGAAGCTAAGAAAAAAGCTACTAAGGTTTTAAAATCTAAGAAAAAACTTCTTAAAAAATTAGCAGAGACATTGATAGAGAAAGAAACTATAGAAAGAAAAGAATTTGAGAAAATATTAAAAGCAAAGAAGAAAAAATGAGTCAGAGTAGCCTGCCTCCGTCCCAATATTGGTTGGGACTAAGGCGGACATAAAAGTATTTGCTAACGAGAGCAATATAGGAAGCCCGCCTATGCTCTTTGAGCTACGGCAGGGCATAAGAATATCTAAGCTCGTAAAACTCGCTAAATTATTCTAATGCGCACATAGATCAGCGGCTCGTCCTCCCAAGTTTTGTGAAATAAAATTTGGGAGGATGAACAGCACAGCTCTTATAATAATGACTTACATTTAATTATTTTTTTTCTTGTGGGCGTGTAGCTCAGTGGTTAGAGCACAGCTCTTATAAAGCTGGGGTCGATGGTTCAAATCCATCCACGCCCACACGAAAAAATATAAATATAGTCAGCCATCGATATATAGGCAACTACAAATAGAAATAAATAAGGAGTTGCCGTTATAAAGCTGGGGTCGATGGTTTCCGCCCGAGGCGGACAAGCAAATCCATCCACGCGCATATGTCTTTCTAAAAAAGGGCGGCTATCTCAGTCTTGCCCGCAAAAATTTTGGACGATTAGCTCAGCTGGTTAGAGCGCATCGCTTACATCGATGAGGTCGTAGGTTCAAATCCTACATCGTCCACCGCCTAAATTTAGGTAGGTGAAGATAGAGCGTCTGATTTACATTCAGAAGGTCATGGATTAAAGTCCTATGCCACCCACTCATTATGAAAATAATATATCAAGATAAAAACTTACTAGTTATTGATAAACCTGCTGGTTTTTCTGTTAATGATTTAGAAACGCAGTTGCCAGAAAATAATTTTTTAATACACCGCTTAGACAAAGAGACATCTGGGTTATTGATGATAGCTAAAAATAAAAAAAACTTGCTTTTTTTTCAAAAACAGTTTAAAAACAGAGAGATAGAAAAAAAGTACATTGCCTTAGTGAACGGCCAGATCAAAGAAAAAACAGGCACAATCAAAACTTTAATTGGAAGAGCAAAAAACAGTATCAAACAAAAAGCATATTTACTAGAAGGACCAGAAAGAAAAAAAACTGGACCCAGAATAGCAATAACAAAATGGAAACTACTCAAAAAATACAAAGATTACACCTTAGTAGAGGCAGACATAAAAACTGGCAGAAAACACCAAATTAGGGTTCATTTTTCTTATCTTGGTTATCCGGTCGTTGGAGACAAACTTTATTCTTTTAAAAATCAAAAAAAAACAAAAGGTTTAAAAAGACAGTTTCTCCATGCAAAGAGTATAAAAGTAAAAATGCCAAATGAAAAAACAAAAAAATTTACTTCAGTCTTACCAAAAGAACTTAAAAATATATTATGTCAAATAAAGTAAAACAATTTAATAAAGAGCAACTTAAGAAAATAAAAACCAGATTTACTCCCGGAGATACTTTAAAGGTTCATCAGATAATTTCTGATTTTGGTGCTGACAAAGAGAAAACTCAAGCTTTTGAAGGAGTACTTATAGCTCATAAAAATGGAAAGGAAATTGGAGCAACAATAACTCTAAGAGGAGAAATTGACGGAGTGGGCGTGGAACGCACTTTTCCCCTTCATTCTCCAACCATTAAACAAATTGAACTTGTAAAAAGAGGCAAAACCAGAAGGGCAAAACTCTATTATTTAAGAGAAGCTCAAGGGAAAAGAGGACGTCTTAAAACTGAATTAGCAGGAGAAGCAATTTTTGAAGAACAAATTCCAGCTGAAAAAAATACTCCCAAAGAAGAAAAACCTATTGAGCAGGATGATAAAAATATTGAGCCAGAAAAACCTAAAAAGGAAATTTCTAAAGAAGAGAAAATAGAAGAAACTAAGCAGGAAAAAGCCAAAGAAGGAGAAGAGGAGAAAGAAAAAGAAGATAAATAAAAGCCGAGGTGATGGAATCGGTAGACATGCATCCTTGAGGGGGATGTGCCAGTAGTGGCGTGTGGGTTCAAATCCCACCCTCGGCACAAAGTAAAAAACCGCATCTCTGCGGTTTTTTACTTCTGAATTTATTTATTATCAACCTTTACCCTTCAACAAGCTCAATATATGAATAATGAGCTCCAAATTCTAGAGCTTCCGCTCTGGAAGGGAACCAAATATCTACATGGTATTTCTTGCGAGGATGCATTCTATCCTGAACCACAAATACCCTATCTCCAAATAATTCAGGAATTTTTACTTCAGTACCAAATGATAAGAAGTTACTAGCTATAATTCCATCCCGCACCCAGTCTCCCGAAGCAGTAATATAGGGAGAACTATCTGTTTCACAAGGAGAAGATGAATAAGCCGTAACAACAACCTTGAAAGTCTCTTTTTCTTCTGTAATACATCCTCTAACTTCCTTGGGAATATAGTGAGCGCTATTAGCGCTTAAGGAATTTTCTTGATAAACAACAGCAGAATTTAATGTCTGATTGTTGTCTTCAGAAACCTGTCCCTGAATGGTTTTTAAACCTGTAAATAGGGAAAAGGTTACGCCTCCTATTACTCCCCAAAGTGTCAAGACTTCAAAAAAATTAGCTATCTTTGTACTCATAATTTTCAGATTGCCTACTATGATAGCATATTTTATCTATTCTTGTCAAGGATTTTATCCACAAAATGAGCGGGAGACGGGATTTGAACCCGCACTTTCTTCTATGGCAAAGAAGCGTGTTACCATTACACCACTCCCGCATTTATCCTCCTAAATTTTTATTTATAAAAAATTAGGAGGACAAGTGCCGTGGGTCAGAATTGAACTGACGACTTCTTCTTTTTCAGAGAAGCGCTCTACCCCTGAGCTACCACGGCATTAAAGAATATTAACGAGCGAAGCGAGCATTAAATTCTCTTATGTCCCGAGGACAAAGTCCGAAGGGTCACTTTATTTTGCCCTTCGTTGTGTTTCACACTCCTCAAGGACATAAGAAAGAGTAAATTCATTCTGTTCATTAACTCCTTCTAATGTGGGCGGTATAGGACTTGAACCTATGACCTCATACACGTCAAGTATGCGCTCTAGCCAACTGAGCTAACCGCCCTTTATCCTCCTAAATTTTGCTTTGCGAAACTTGGGAAGACAAGTGCCCGGGGTGGGACTCGAACCCACAAGAGTTATACACTCAATGGATTTTAAGTCCATCGCGTATACCAATTCCGCCACCCGGGCAGAGGCCAGGGCGGGAATTGCACCCGCGTATAGCGGTTTTGCAGACCGCTGCCTTGCTACTTGGCTACCTGGCCTTATTCTTCTTTATGAATCTTTTCAATAATCTCTTCTATTCTACCAGCTTGAACAACCTTTTTTTCAGTATAAAAGATTATTTTGGGAACTCTTTTAATAGAAAGTTTTTTATTAAGCTTCTGTTGAATATAATAAATGTTTTTTTGTAAAAAGTCCATTATTTCTTCACTCTTTTTTGCTGGCATAACACTTACAAAAACTTTAGCCTCTGCTAAATCAATAGTTGTTTCAACTCTGGTGATAGTAATTAAAGTATCCCTATCAAAACCTTCTCCCTTGAGAAGAATATTAGAAATTTCTTTTCTTAAAAGCCCATTAATTTGAACAATTCTTTCAGACATTTTAAAGCTCTATTTTCTTTTGTTCTTCAATATAAAATTGTAAAGTGTCACCTTCCTGAATCTTCTCCTTACCATGATATAATATGCCAACCTCATCGTCAGCCACTCCTTTTTCAACGCTTTTTCTTTCTTTCTGAAGCTGGCTGATTTTGCCCTTGCCAACAATTTCTTCATTTCTTAAAATTTCTAATTTAGTATTATTCACTACTTCTCCGGCAGTAACTCTGCCACCAACTATCTGTTTGTCTTTTTCTGTTCTAAAAACTTTTAAGATTTTAAGTTTGCCTATATCTCTTCTAATTATTTCTAACTCTACCTCTGCTTTAAGAAGCTTTTTTATTGCTTCAATTAAATCATAAATAACATCATATAAAAGAATATGAACATTCTTTTGGCTTGCCAATTTTGCTGCTAGAATACTAGGAGCAGTCTGAAAACCAAATATTTTAGCTCCGCCAGCTGCTGCCATTTGAATATCATCTTCATTAATTAGCCCAGCCCCGCTTTTTACAACCCTTATATCAATATCTTGATTAGGCACATTCTCTATCATCGCCCTGATGGCCTCAAGAGAACCAGAGACATCAGCCTTAAGAATTATTTTAAAACATTTTTTATCTCCGCTAACTGATTGATTATCGCCTTTCTTTTGTTTATGCATAGCATAATTTCTTGCTTCTTCTACATTTTTGAAAACTTGGAATTTTTCACCCACATCGGGCAGTCTTTCAAATCCTAAAACTGAAACTGGTTTTGAAGGACCGGCCTGTTCTATTGGTTTACCTACAAAATCTTCAAGTTTTTTAATCCGTCCATAACTTGATTCCGTAGCAATAAAATCTTCTTTAAGTAGAAAACCGTTTTTTACTAAAAGAGTAGTTGTTATGCCTCTCTTCTCATTTAAATAGCTTTCAATAATAACTCCTTTACAACACTCATCTTCTATAACTTTCAAATCTTGCATTTCAGCGAGCAAAAGTATCATTTCCAATAATTCCTTAATCCCTGTTTTATTAGTAGCCGAAGTCTCTATTACTGGAAAATCTCCACCCATTTCTTCAACCACAAAATCTTCTTTAGCTAATTGATTTTTAACTTTTTGAGCATTAGCTTCTGACTTATCTATTTTATTAATAGCTAAGATAGCGGGGATTTGAGCCTCTTTGATACATTGAATTGACTCCTTTGTTTGAGGTTTAACTCCCTCTTCTCCGGCCACTACCAAAATTGCTATATCGGCTACTTTGGCTCCTCTTGAACGCATAGCATAAAAAGCTTCATGGCCCGGAGTATCAATAAAAGTAATCTTTTTCCCTTCAAATTCAACTTCATAAGCGCCAATGTGCTGGGTAATGCCACCTGATTCTTTTGAAGTAATTCTAAAATCCTTTATTGCCTCTAATAAAGAAGACTTTCCGTGATCAACATGGCCCAAAACGACCACCACTGGCGGCCGTGTATTCAAATCTTTGTTTTGCTTTTCTTTAACCATATCAAAACATATTAACTTAAATA
>CAZWYU010000009.1:0-10886 GCA_964638595.1 uncultured Candidatus Saccharibacteria bacterium | reverse complement strand
GGGGAGGATGGAGTGTTGCTATCTCTCCTCCTCCTTAATTGCTTGGGCTTGGGCTTGGGCTTGTGCTTATGTGCTTACCCGGGCTAAGCACAACGTGCCCTTTTTCAGTTACAACAGTTACAAATTAACAAATTAACAAATTAACGAATTAACGAATCACGATTAACGATTCACGATTAACCATTCGTGATTCTTCCCTTGTCTCCTTCCTTGTTTCAAAATTAATACATTTAAAATTCATTCAAAATTCAAAATTGGAAATTCAAAATTCTCTCTTGGTTCTTGCTTCTTAATTCTTTCCGTTCTTCTAAATTCTGTATTTTGGCTTTGAAATTTATTTATTCCCACCATTTATACATATCTTGAACAACTGTAAAATTTTGATGCCCGCCATCTCTTTCTCTCCAATAAACAGTAACGGTTAATCTTATTTTTTCAGAACTAATTTTATTAATCTCGACGACTCTCTTATATATCGTTTCTTGCCCTAAATTATAATTATAAAAATCATTTTCTTGTTTCTTTAAAAACGCCAAAGTGGAATAATTGCAAACGGGAGAAAAATTTATATTAGGGTCAAGATCTACTGGATCACCATAATCCACTTCATAACAACCGTTTGGTTGTAATCCTTCATCCCAATTATCTCCCTCAAGCAAATTAGTGTCTCTTATATTCTTTACAATTTCCACTCCCTCTTGAGCTAACAAAGCAGCTACTAAACGGGAACGAGAATAGTCTATGGTGGTAATTGATTGTTGAATAGCCACAAAAACACCTGAAATCCCGATTAAAACCACAGTAATGGTTATTAAAAGTTCTATTAATGTAAAACCTTTGTTATATATCATTCTATTGAAATTACGCCGGCTTGATTAATAATAATTTTTCTATCTTTATCAGCTCCAGAAAAAGTAATCTCTGCAGAAGCAGTCTTATCACTATTTACATAAATATCGGGAGAGGGCGGAATAAATACTATATCAACAGCATTATCGGGACGAGGTGGCAAAATATTTATAACGCTTATATTTTCTAGAGAAATTGTCTTTTCTGTTTCTGTGGGACCATCATATTTTTTATTTTCATTCTTATCACAAAAAATAATATAAGAAGATTTATTTTTTTCAAAATAAACTCCATAGCCGCCAGTCGGCCTCACTCCGCCAATTTGTTTAGCAGATAAAGCCATTTCTCTAACTTCCTCAATATTAGAAGAAATCTCAATTATGGCTTTTTCAAAAGCAAGCTCTTCCCCTTTGTCTTTATATCCCCAAAAACCAATAGCTAAAAGAATCGACATTATAGCGACGCTAATCAAAATTTCTATTAAAGTCATGCCTTTCTCTTTATATTCCATAAATTAAACCCAAATACCAGTTTATTAATTGATTTCCCCAGAAAAAAGCGATAAAACTACCTAAAATCAAAAATGGACCAAATGGTATTTGACTTTTTAAGCCCTTATTTGAAAAGATTATAAGGCCTATTCCTATTATAGCACCTATAACAAAACTTAAAAACAAAGAAAGTAAAATTTTAGGCCAGCCCAAAAACAATCCTAAAAATAAGACTAATTTAACATCTCCAAAGCCAAGCCATTTTCCTTTTGATATAAAATAAATAAAAAAGAAAAAAGCAAAAGCAGCGGCTGAAGCAACAAGGAAATTAAAAAATTGGAAATTTGTTACTCCTTCAATAAGGCGATAGAAAAAAGAAATCGCTATTAAAGGATAAATAATTTTGTCTGGAATAATAAAATGTTTTAAATCATAGACAAAAATTATAATCAAAAAACAAGAAGTAAGAAGTAAAAATAAAGAAGTAAAAATAAGTTTAGAGCTAAATAATTCATAATTTAAAATTCTAAATTCATAATTCAAAACTAAAAAAAATAAAAGTCCTGTTACTAATTCAACCACAGGATATTGCCAAGAAATTTTTTTATTACAATAACGGCATTTCCCTTTTAAAAGAATAAAGCTAAAAATAGGAATTAAATCAAACCAGCAAAGCTGATGTTTGCAATGCGGACAATATGACCGCCCCTTTAAAAAACTCTTTTTACTCTCTAAACGAAAAATAACGCAATTTAAAAAAGAGCCAATTAAAGTTCCTAATATAAAAATGAAAGAATATAAAACCAGATATATAGATAAATTTAAGTTCATTGTAATATTTTACAATATTATTGCTATATAGTTAAATGACTAGTTCGTATTTCGTGTAGCGTATATCGTATAGCGTATCGGGACTCGTAACGCGTAACAAATAACACGTAACACGGGAAGAATTACGAATCACGAATCAAGAAGTAAGAAAAACACCGTAAATCGTAAATCGTAAATCGTAATTCATTAATTCGTTAATTTGTTAATTTGTAACTGAAAAAGGGCACATTGTGCTTAGCCCGGCTAAGCACAAGCCCGAGATGAAGATATAAGAACAGAAAAACAAAAGCCCTATTCTATTTAAAAAGGGGCTTTTGCTTTTTGTTTAAAATTTGAAACTATTGGCAATCATTAGTAGCTTGAAGACAAGGATCGGTAGGCTTCTCTAATTCAACCGCATTTCCCTCATCATTAATACAAAACCAACGATTGTCTCCCCCAACTAAAGAAGTGCTCACACAGTAGGAATCATCAACGCTATAACAAGAAACACTGCCTCCATATTTTATGAGTTCTTTTTGAAGCAAATCGAAATCATTACCATATGCATCAAGAGCAGTATTTAGGTTAGGACTATCGCATAAATTACTATAACTCCCGCCTTCGCTCATATAAACTTGTTCAGCGATTTTCATTACCTGAACCATGTTGGTTATTATTTTAGTATTTTTTCCTCTCTTAGACAATTCCACAGCATTAACAATAATTATACTCAATAAAATACCAATAATAGCAACTACAACTAAAAGTTCTATTAATGTAAAGCCTTTTGAACCTCTTTGTTTCATTTTTCTTCTAACAAACTATTATACCAAAAATTAATCACACTTAAGATAACCAGAATCACAATCATCTCCAGCATCATAAACTTTAGACAGACCATTACTATCAATACAGAAAGTTTTTTCTGATCCTGTCAGTAAATCAGCAGATACACAATATTCGTCTCCGTCGGCGTAACATCTAAAAGTAGTTCCTTGTGAGATGAGATCAGCTTCTATGGTGGACAACCCTTGAGCAGTTCCTAACTGATCTGCGGCAGTGCATAAATCATTATAAGACGCGTTATCGCTATAAATTATTTCTGCTTGTGTCCTAATCTGCTGTAAGTCGCTTTTAATTGCTGCATCTTTAGCCCTTGGCGTAACGTCCCTTATAGAAACCAAAACAATGCTAGCTAAAATACCAATAATAGCGATTACTACCAATAATTCAATTAATGTAAAACCTTTTTTGCTTTTCATAAAATTTCTATTAATTATTAAAATTAATTAACACCTAAACGACCTTTAAATATTTTGTTCCTTTTATTTATTATATCCAATAAACCTTTTTTTTCAAATAAGCTTGTGAATAACTTAAGCGCCAAAGCTGCTCATTCCGCTGTAAACCGGCATTATTATAGCTATCATTAAAAAAGCTACTGCTCCACCCAAAACAACAATTAAAATTGGTTCAATCATATCCACTAAACTATCAATACCCCGGCTAACTTCATTTTGGTAAAATTCAGCAACATAACCCAAAGCTTCATCTAATCTTCCAGTGCGCTCGCCCACTCCGACCATTTGAGATACTAAAGCGGGTATATGTTCTGGATAATTGGCTAAAATTGAGCTCATATTTTCTCCCCTTCTCACTCCTTCTTGAACATTTCTGATAATTTTTTGATAAATATTATTACCAGAAGTGGCAGCCACAATTTCTAGAGCTTGAGTAATAGGCAAACCAGCTAAAATTAAAGTGGATAGATTCTCTGTAAAACGAGCTAGCTGATTTTTTTTAACCAATCTGCCAATAAGTGGCAGTCTAAGAGATAATCTACCAAACACTTCTTTGCCTTCAATGGTTTTAAAATATTTCCGGAGAATAAAAACAAATAAAAAAATGATTAGTAACATCGCCCACCACCAGCTGGCGACAAGGTTGCCAAAACCCATAACCATTTTAGTAATCCAGGGAAGTTCTACTTTAAGAGAGGTTAAGGTGTTTTCGAAAGAAGGCAATACCATAAAAATACCTAAAGCTCCGATAAAACTAAAAACTACCAATACAAAGATAGGATAAGTCATTCCGCTCTTAATTTTCCCAATTAAATTGTATTCCCTTTCAAGATGCTCTGCCAAATAGCCAAGACTCTCGGCTAATCTCCCCGATGCTTCTCCTGACTTTATCATATTAATGAAAAAATTAGAAAAAACTCCCGGATATTTGGCTAAAGCTTCAGAAAAATAAACACCGCCTTCTACTTCGTCGGCAATTTCTGCTATCTGTTCGCTAAAAACTCTTTTATCTATCTGTTCAACTAAAGATTTCAAAGAATCAACCAAGCTTACCCCCGATTTAAGCATTAAAGAAAGCTGACGGGCAAAGAGCATTATATCTTTTGCTTTAGCTTTCTCAAAAAAATTAATGCTTTTAAAATAGAAAGGTTCAATTTCTGTTTTTTCTAAACGAGTAACATAAAATCCCTCATCTTGCAAAATAGATACGGCCTCTTTTTTGGTGCTAGCGTCTATGGTTCCTATTTGAGTTAAACCCTCTTTATTTCTAGCTTGGTAATTAAATTTCATTTTAAAGAATATATAAATAGTTTAATTTCAAGATTTTGCAAAGCAGGTTCTTTTAATTAAATTTTATTTTAATAATATTTATTTTTTAATAATACTTTAAGCCCATCTGGATTTAAAGAGTAGCGAAAAGCAACCTCTCTTTCCACTAAACCTTGGCTCACTAATTGAACTAAAGATTTATTTAAAGAGACCATCCCTTCCTCTGAAGATGTTTCTATTATAATGGGTATTTCGTGAATTTTGTTTTCTCTAATCAAGTTAGCAACGGCTGAATTATTAAAGATAAGTTCAACAGCCGGAACCAATCCGCCTCCAATTTTTGGAAGCAACCTCTGGGAGACAATACCTAAAAGAGAAGCGGATAATTGAGCTCTTATTTGTTTTTGGCGCTGGCCTTCAAAATTATCCACTATCCTGTGAATCGTTTGAGGCGCGGAATTAGTATGCAAGGTAGCAAAAACTAAATGTCCGGTTTCGGCCGCCGTAATGGCGGTGGCAATGGTTTCTGGATCTCTCATTTCGCCAACCATAATTACATCGGGATCTTGTCTAAAAGTAGAGCGCAAAGCCCTAGCAAAAGAAAGAGTGTCGGAATATAATTCTCTTTGGTCAATAATAGATAAATCATCATTAAATTGGTATTCTATTGGGTCTTCAATGGTAATAATGTGATCACAACGGCTATGATTAATCTCATTAATTAAAGCAGCTAAGGTAGTGGACTTACCATGGCTTGAGGGCCCTGTTACTAATACAAAGCCTTGGTGGGCTTTGGTAAAAAAACGGAGAATGGCAGGCAAATTTAATTCCTCAATACTCAAAATCTCATTGGGAATAAATCTCAAAGAGCAAGCTGGTTCATTGTTTTGCAAATAGGCATTGCCCCTAAATCTGCCTATCTCGCCAAATTGATAAGAAAAATCTATTTCTTTTTCTCTTAAAAATTTTGAAAACCGCTCTTCATCTTCAAGCATTAATTTTAAAACTGCTTTGATTTCTTCTTTGGAAACTTTTCTAAATTTAGTAATAATCTTTAATATGCCGTCTATTCTAAAAATAGGACTCCTAGAACAAGACAGATGAACATCAGAAGCTCTTTGTTTTATTGCTAAAGTCAATAGTTTATCTAAAAAATCTTGAGTTTTAAACATATTCATAAAATTTGCTTAATTTCCTCTACTACTTGGCTGGGAGTAAAATCTGATTTAATTAAATATTTGTCAGCCCCAAGATTCAAACCTTTTTGAATTTCCTCTCTTTGCCCCAAATTAGAAAGGATTATTATTTTACAACCTTTCATCCCGGAAATCTCTCTTATTTTTTTTAAAACTGCCCAGCCATCTATATTGGGAAGAACAATGTCCAGAAGAACCAATACTGGCTGTCTTTCTTTGGCTATGGCGAGGGCTTCCTCTCCTTCTTTAGCCACTAGCAAATTAAAACCTTCCGCTCCAAGACGAGTTGTATAAATATCAATTAAGAAAGGGTCATCTTCTACTAAAAGTATATTTTTCATAAATCAAAATTTTTATTCAGAACTAGAAGCAGTTACTCTAATAATTTCCTCTAAGGAAGTTTCACCTTTCAGTAATTTGATTACTCCGTCTTGGCGAATAGTAATCATCCCTTGTCTCTTTGCTTCTTGTTCAATTTTTTCACGGCTCGGGTTAGTTAAAATTATTTCTGATAATTCGTTAGTCATTTTTAAAATTTCAAAAACCGCAGTCCGTTCAGAATAGCCATTGCCACCGCATTGGCTGCAGCCAACTGGCTCCCAAATATAATAATCATGGCCAAAATCATAATCTGATTTTATAGACACGGGCATATTATTTAATTCTTCTGAAACGAGCTTCTGTGCCCTTATGCTTGGCTTTTTCTTTTTCTTACAATGTAGACAAAGCTTTCTTACTAAACGTTGAGCTATTATCGCATTGACTGTTGATGGCAATAAAAATGGCTCTATTCCTAAATCAATTAATCGAGGAATAGCTCCAATAGCATTGTTGGTATGAAGGGTAGATAAAACAATGTGTCCAGTTAAGGCGGCATGTGCAGCCAAATTTGCTGTTTCTGCATCTCTTATCTCACCTACCATGATAATATCTGGATCCTGCCTCAAAATATGGCGTAAACCAGTCGCAAAAGTATAACCAATTTCAGGTTTTACTTGAGATTGATTGATGCCCGGAATAAAATACTCTACCGGATCTTCCAATGTAACAATATTAACGCCTTCTCTATTTAATTGTTCTAAAATTAAATATAAAGTAGTGGTTTTTCCAGAACCCGTTGGACCTGTAGACAAAATCATACCATATGGTTTTTGGATCGCCTCTTGAACAGTCTTCAAGTTTCTTGACTCCAATCCTAAATCTTCAAGATTTTTTAATTTATTATCTGGATTTAAAACCCTCATTACCACTTTCTCTCCTAGCGTAGTGGGGAATGTGGAAACCCTAAAATCTATTTGACGACCATCAACCATTACAGAAAAACGACCGTCTTGAGGTACTCTAACTTCGTCAATCTTAAGATTAGAAACAATTTTTACTCTAGCAACTATGGAAGAATGAACAGACTTTGGTAAAGAAAGACTGGAATGCAGAATACCGTCAAGCCTAAATCTTATCTTAGTCTTTTCTTGACCCGGTTCTATGTGTATATCCGAAGCCTTCCCCTCTACTGCGTGTTTTAAAATCACCGCTACGGTCTTACTAATAGGAGCTTGCCCCTTTTTTCTAACAATATCTAAAGAAGATTCTCTTGGTCCCTGCATATCTCCCACTTCAAGCTGGCTTTCTAATTCTTGCAAAGCTTCTTTTACTTCTCTGCCTAGGGTTCCATACTGCCTAAAACATTTTCTAAAATCCGTTAGACTAATTAAAACAACCTGATAGGTAAAGTTTTTCTGTCTGGATAAAAAATTTAAGGCCTCTTGGGCTTTTAGGTCTTCTGGATAAACCATTCCAACCGTCAGTTTGTTACCGCTCTTGTTTATAGGAAACATTTTATAATGTTCTGCTGATTCTTTGGGAATAGCCTCAATTACCATTGGTTCAATCTCGGCTGGTATTTCTTTTTCAAGGGGCACACCTAATTCTAAACTTTTAGCTTCAAAAATTTCCATCTCTGGCAAAATATTTTCCTCTAAAAGAATTTCCTCTTCTGACAACTCTGAAACTTCAGCCGCTTCTTTTAAAGCTTTAGCTGTTTTTTTGTCAATTTTTTCTTTTTTTAATAAAGTATCTATTATTGACATTTTACAATAAACCACTTTGAAAGTGGCTATTTAAAAATTTAAAGCGGTTTCTAATCAAAATCAATAATTTCAGTAGTAGTGCTTTCACTAGTAGTGCTTACAATGGGTGGCTCAAAAGGGTTAATTCGACCAAAACCTTGAGTGGTTGTAGCTACAATAAACTCAAAAGAAATTAGCTTTTTTAATAGTTCATTCTCTAAAAGCTCAAAATCTATGTTAATTTTTTCCTCCTTCACTTCAGAAATATCTACAATTTCTACAATTTTATCATCGTCTTTCCGATTAAAATAAAAAACCCAAAAGAATATTAAACCAAGTATTAAAATTACAGCTACTATTAAGCGATATAATTCTTTCTTCTTTTGCTTACTGAATAAAATAACCATATTTAAGATTTAATTAATAAGAATAAATTCTCAAAACAAGATTACAGTTCATTTGCTCGTTTTCATTCCCTGTCTCTGGAGCTTCAATGTCGGTATTCAAAATCTCTACTAACCGAGCCGTATTTTCTAAATAATAGAAAAAATTTTTAAGACTAAAATAGGAACCGGCAATATGGGCATTAATCCTATAAGATGTTGCTATTTTCTCCTTTTTTGAATATTCCTCAGACCACATAATATCTTCTAAACTAACTCCCATATTATTATTGCTTAAAAAATCAAGGAAAGAAGAAATCTCTGGCTTGTTAGGAATAGCGCTTGCCACTTTATCCATTAAAATCTTGTTTCTTTCTATTTCTTCTTTAACTAATTTTATTTTGTTCAGGTATGATTGGTAGTCCTTAATTTCCTTTTTTTTGTTAGCTACTTGGACGGCAGCATCAGAATAGGCCTCATATCTTGGATAAAAGAAAAATACACCAATGATAATAGTTAGGGCAATATTTATTAAAATTATTGTAAAGACATACTTCATATTAATTTAAATTACTTCTTTTGTTCTGGCACAAAAAGCTTAAGCTGCAGTTCAAAACTTATGCCTTCTTCTTCTGCCAAAAAAACACTTTGGACATTAGCGCTATAAATAAAATCATCTTTTTCAAAAATATCTACCTGCTGGCCTAAGCTTTGAAAATCAGCGCTTATGCCACAAAGATTTGCTTCTCCTGTTTCCATATTTAGAGAAAGATTAGTAAAATAAACTTTGGGGTGGACTAAACTCTCTAAAAATTTATATAAAGGGAGAGTTAAGTGCCGATCTCCTAAAATATTAACCACATTGACAACTTTATTTTTGTAGGCTTTTAGATCTGCTTCATCCTTTTTTATCTCTTCGGTTTCCATTGACTTAAGCTCTTGAGTCAGCTCATTAATCTCTTCATTCTTGCTCTTAGTCTTAGTTGAAAAAAAGAAAACACCTAAAATGACTAAAACTGTTAGCAATAATGACAACCAAGGTAAAATAAGATTTATCCAGTTATACTTTTTTTCAATTGTACGTGGAATTACTTGAACCATAATTATCTATTAATAATTATTGAAAACCCCTTGAAGCCATACCAGTAGCTATTGTAAGGCTGGGACCAAGATTTCTTAATATCTCTTGCAGAGTAGGCGGAGCAGAAATATCAATGAAGGGATTAGCCTGCTCAATTGGCAAATCTAAACTTTGAGAAAAATATTCAATAAAGCCGGGCATATTAACTTCTCCACCGGTAAAAATAATTTTACCTACTTTCTCTTTGTCTCTGACATATAGTTCATTAAAAACCCCTTTTATTTTTTCTAAAATAGCCCTAGCTTTGGGCTCTAATATCTTTTGGATATCCTCGTTTTTAGATAAGCCATAGTTTCTCTTAATAGTTTCTGCTTTATTTTCTTCAATAGAAAAAGTGCTAGCTAAACTTTTTGTAAAAGTTTCGCCTGCAACATCAAAACTGTAAGAGACTTTTAGCGCTCCTTGAGCAACTATATTAATTGTTGTGCTCCTTTTACCAACGTCAACTAAACATACTATATTGCTTTTATCTTGATACTTTATAAGAGCCCTGACCATAGCAAAAACTTCTGCCTCTAGGGCCACAATCTTTAGGCCGGCTTTTTGAGCAACTCTTTGATACTGCTCTATTACATCATTTGGTACTGTAACTAACAAAACCCGAAGTGGTCTGTGTTGTTGGCCACCAGTCATTCCTTTAATAATCTGCCAATCAAGAGTAACATCTGAAAGGGGTAGGGGAATTCTTCTCGGGGCTTCATATTTTACTGCTTCAGGAATTTCTTGTTCGGTCATGGGTGGCAAATCAAAAGTAGTAAAAAAACTGACATAATCAGGAATAGCAAAAAAAGCCTCCTTAGATTCGATACCGGCTTCTTTGATGATACTGGTGATAGCTTTGACTATACTGGTCTCCTCCATAGAAAGAACACCTCTTTCTCTATTCTGAAAACTCCCTTGAGCATAATAGTCAGCTCCCAAAATACCATAATTAGTTAAAGTCTTTCCTTTCTGTTTTGAAAGCTCAACTAATTTAATAGAAGAAATACCTATATCTACGCCTAAAAAATTCTTGGAGAAAGCATTGAATAATCCCATAAGTTAAAATAATTTAAAGCTTTATATATTTTAACTAATATTTCCTTTTTTTTCTATATGTTAGTTAAAATAATGTGGAAAACTTAATTTTATAAATTGATTAAAACTCTCTGAATTTTGTTAACTAATTTAATTAGAAAAACCTGCTTTGTAGAATATTAAAATAGCGGAAGGGAACATCTTTACCCCTTCCTTAGTTCTCTCCCTCTTTAAGGGGAAGGGAAAATCTTGAAATTAAACTTATTATATAAATAATCTAATGTAATTTAATTAGAAGAACCTTTTGCTCCAACTTACAACCCCCTCCTTCATCCTCCCCCTCTTTGAGGGGGAGGAAAG
>CAZWYU010000008.1:0-5696 GCA_964638595.1 uncultured Candidatus Saccharibacteria bacterium | reverse complement strand
GTCCTTTATATCATCTGAATAAACTGACCAGAAAAAAAATCCCATTAAAACTATTAGAAGAATGGTAGTTATAAACAGAAAGTAAAATATTTTTGGCATAATATATTCCAATTATCTAAGTTATGGTCAGAGATTGTGCTTAGTCCGACCAAGCACGAGAAGAACAAAAATTGAACATAAGTAATATATATCTATCAATATAAAATTGTATAATATCAAGAGATGTTCTTCAAATTATACCTGTGGATAAATTGTTAAAAAACTGTAAATTAATTGTTAAAACAAAGTTAATTAAAAATTTCTGGCTTGTGCTTATTCTCTGGCTTGTGCTTAGCCCGGGTAAGCACAATGGGAAGTGTAGAAAAGAGCGAAAATAAAAAAGATGTCAACTCTTTTCTCGGACTTGTAAGCATAAGCCCGAGTATAAGTCTAAAGAACAAAAAACCTAGAGAAATCTAGGTTTTTTGTATATTCTATTTCTATTTTACAGCCACTTTTTTCTTGGGAACAAGAAATTCTATTTTTTTGTTTTTCAAACCCACAGTTATTCTTTGCCCTCCATAAATATCGCCTATAACCATTTTTAAAGATAAAGGGTCAAGTATGTGTTTTTGAATTACTCTCTTAAGAGGCCTGGCACCAAGATTTTTATCAAACCCTTTCTCTGTTAAAAATTCTTTGACTTCTTTTTTGATATTAAGTTTGATTTCTTTTTTACTTAACCTGTTTTCAACCCTTTTAAGTTCTATATCTACTATCTCCCTTATCTGTTCTTGATTTAAATAATTAAAAAGAATGGTTTCATCTAAGCGATTCAAAAATTCAGGACTAAAATTCTCTTTTAGGGCTTCGTTGACTTTTTCTTTTAAATCTTTATAGCTTTCGTCTTCGCTTGGAGTAAAGCCCAAATTACTCATCTTGGCAATAAATTCAGAGCCAAGATTAGAGGTCATTATAATAATAGTATTTTTGAAGGAAACCTTTCTACCTTTAGCGTCTGTTAATCTGCCATCATCTAAAATTTGAAGCAAGATATTAAAAATATCAGGATGAGCTTTTTCTATCTCGTCTAAGAGAATAACACTATAAGGCCTTCTTCTGATTTTTTCTGTTAATTGTCCGGCTTCGTCATAGCCGATATAGCCGGGGGGAGAACCAATCATCTTAGAAACAGTATGCTTTTCCATATATTCCGACATATCAAGACGAATCAGAGCATTCTCATCATTAAAAAGAAACTCTGTTAAAGCTTTAGCTGTCTCTGTTTTTCCAACGCCAGTAGGACCTAAAAAAATAAAAGAACCTAATGGTTTATTTTCTTCTGCTATGCCCGCCCTACTTCTTCTAATAGCATTGGAAATTGCTTCTATTGCTTGACATTGGCCAACCACTCGCCTAGAAAGCACTTTTTCCATTCTGCCTAATTTTTTAGCTTCTTCTTCTAATAAATTAGTGGCGGGAATGCCTGTCCAACGAGAAACTACCCTAGCAATATCCTCTTCTGTCACTTCTTCTTTTAAAACCTGATATTTTTTTCTAAAATTTACAAGTTCCTTTTCTTTCTTTTGAATATCCTTCAAAATATTAGGCACTAAACCATATTTTATTCTAGCTACTTTTTCTAGATCTCCTTCGCGCTGGGCTCTTTCGGCGTCAAAATTATGTTTGTCCAAATCCCTTTTAAGCTTTCTTAAACTTTGGATAAGGTCTTTCTCGGTCTTCCATTTTATTTCTACGCCCTTGGCTTTTTCTTTTAAATCGGCCAATTCTCGCTCACAAACACTTAGACGTTTTTTAGATTTATTATCTTTCTCATTTTTTAATGCCTCTCTTTCAATCTCTAATCGTTGCATATCTTTTTTCACTTTTTCAACTTCTGCCGGTTCTGACTCAATTTCCAAACGTAAACCAGAAGCCGCTTCGTCCA
This sequence comes from uncultured Candidatus Saccharibacteria bacterium, assembly GCA_964638595.1. GTDB lineage: Bacteria > Patescibacteriota > Minisyncoccia > Minisyncoccales > PEYH01 > CAZWQR01. The sequence goes on along the minus strand of CAZWYU010000008.1, from coordinate 3,769 downwards.
TTAAATCAATCGACTTATCAGGCAAAAATCTGTCTGTTATATATCTGGCTGATAATTCTGCTGCTGCTATCAAAGCTGCATCTTTAATTTTTACTCCGTGATGAAGCTCATATTTTTCTTTAATTCCCCTCAAGATAGCCACAGTATCATCTATGGATGGTTCAGAAACATAAACTGGCATAAACCGTCTTTCCAAAGCAGCATCGTTTTCAATATATTTTTGATATTCTTTTAAAGTAGTAGCGCCAATTGCTCGTAATTTTCCTCTGGCTAGGGCTGGTTTTAAAAGATTTGAAGCGTCTATTGCTCCCTCGGCGCCACCTGCTCCCATAACTGTATGAAGTTCGTCTATAAATAAAATGTAGTGATCTTTGGCTTTTTCAATTTCTCGCAATAAAGCCTTAATTCTATGTTCAAATTCTCCCCTATACTTTGTTCCAGCAACCAAAAGTCCTAGATCAAGAGAGATAAGCTCTTTTGTTTTTAAGCTCTCTGGGGTTTCACCCTTTATTATTCTTTGAGCCAAGCCTTCAACAATAGCGGTTTTCCCCACACCGGCTTCACCTATTAAAACTGGATTGTTTTTTGTTCTTCTTGAAAGAACCTGAATAACTCTTTTTATTTCGTCCTCTCGCCCAATAACTGGGTCAAGCTCCCCTTTCTCGGCCATTTGAGTCATATTTCTGCAATATTTTTTAATCACCTGATATTTTGATTCGGGGTTGGGGTCGGTTATTGTTTCGTCTCCTCTTATTTCTTTCAAAAATTCTTTGGTTGTTTCATAATTTAAACCGCTTTCAGCATATTTTTGGAGAATTTTTTGAGCCTCTGACGGCACCTCCAATAAGGCCAAAAACATATGTTCGGCTGAAACAAAACTGTCTTTCATATTTATTGACTCCTTTTTGGATCTATCGAGCACTCTCACCATATCTTGAGTTAGATAAAATTGACCGACATCTTTTTTGTCTTGGTCTAATGTTCCAGAACTAATGCCCCTTTTATCTATTTCTTTGGTTAACTGTTCTTTGATTTTTTCTGGCTGAATCTTTATCTTTCTTAAAATAGTAGCGACCACCGTGTCTTCTTGAGACAATAAAGCATACAAAAGATGCAGAGCGTCAATCTGCTGTTGTTCTTTTTTCCGAGCCAGCTCTTGAGCCATAAAAACAGCTTGCTGGGCCCTTTGAGTAAATTCTCCACCTGGGTTTATTAACATATTAGTATAATCTAGAAGTATATTTAGTTTAAAAATATAGCACAAAAGAGAGTATTGGTCAACCGTGAATCGTAGATCGTGTATATCGTATTTCGTATAGCGTAATTAGTGATTTGATAATTAGATAATTAGTAATTTGATCATTAGAATTTGATTAGAAATTAGAAATTAGAAATTAACTTGTGCTTATCCTTCTTTTTCACCTAATTTTACTTGTTTTGTTATTTCCTCTCCGTCTCTCAATATTTTAAGCTTAACTAAATCGCCCGGCTTTTTTCTTAAAATCAATTTAGCCAGAGTGTTATCTATATTAAGCTTTTCACCGTCAAATTCCAAAATTATATCACCTCTTTTTAAGCCTGCTTCATCTGCTACTGTGCCAGATATTATAGCTATTTCTGTTTCGCTCCCATCGGCTGCATGACCAACCCAAGCCCCATAATCTATTTTTAGGTCATTGGCTTTGGCTAATTCTTCAGTAAGCATAGTATAATAAATTCCCAAGTAGGGATAAACAATCCTAGCTTCACTTTTTACCTGTTCTATATCCCTTTTTGCCATATTAATAGGCAAACTAAAGCCAATATTTTCTGCTGTTTCGGAGCGAGCTACATTAATGCCAATCACCTCCCCAGCAAGATTTAGAAGAGGTCCACCGGAATTTCCGGGATTAATAGCTGCATCTGTTTGAATAACTCCTTCCAAACTCTCTGCAAAACCGCCTGCTTCAGAAACTGCTGTAATACTTCGGCCTAAACCTGAAATTACGCCGGTAGAAACCGTATTTTCAAATTCTCCTAAAGCATAACCAATAGCAATGACGGTTTGGCCTAATTGAAGATTAGAGGAATCTCCTAATTTAACAATTGGAAATTCTTCCTTCTCCTCTGTTTTGATTTTTATAACTGCTAAATCATAAAAAGGGTCTTTAGCTAAAATTTCTATCGGATAGCTCTGGCCATCATTTAAGAAAACAGTATATTCCGCATTCTCTTCTGATAAAACATGCTTGTTTGTAAGAATCATTCCATCTTTAGAAATAATAAAACCAGTGCCTCCTCCTATTTTTTGTTTTTCTGTTCCTTTTTCCCGATATTGGGGAATTAATAGTTCTCCACCCCAAAAACTACCGCCAAAAGGGTCAACATAATATTTTTCCAAAATTGGAATATCTTTAGTAATAACAATACTGACTACCGCTCGAGAAGTTTCTTGAACCGCAGAAATCACTTTTTCTTCTTCTGTGGTTTGAGGAATGTAGTTATTCTTAACTAAAGTATTTTTTTCTATTATTGCAGGTTTTTCTAAATTGCCAGCCCTGTACTGCCAATAAAAATTAGTAGCCAAAGAGCCAACAATGCCTCCAATAATTGAGAAGACAATTAACAAAATTGTAAAAAGAAAGATTTTTTTATTCTTCATTTTTTTATTTTAAACCAAAAATATAAGGAAATAGAATAAAGGAAGCTACTATAAAAGCTGCCATAACCATTAGAAGAACAGCACCGGCTGCCAAATCTTTGATTTTTCTAATTTCTAAATTATATCTCGTGTCAATAAGGTTGGTAGTTCTTTCTACTTGAGTGTTCATTATTTCCATACCTAAAACAGAAAAAATAGTCAAGAAAATAATTGCTCTCTCTAGGGCTGACAATGGATAACAAAAAACAGCTATAATAACTGGAATGCTTATAACAACTCCAGTGCCAAAAGTGGGCTCTTCTTTTATAGCTACCCAAAGCCCCAAAAAAGCAACTTTAAAACTTTTGAAAAGACGTTTGATTATCATAATTTTTTTCATAGTGTCCGAATCTATATCTAAAAATATCTTTTCTAATAGAGCCAAAAAGAAGTACATAAAAATAACCTGCTATTATCTTAAAATACTCTATAATATAAGACTTTTCTTCGTAGCGCCTCATAGAAAAAGACAAAGAAGTCTTTTTTATAATACCATATTTGGCTCTTTTTCGAAATCTTTTAATATATTCTATATCTTCTAAAAAAATCGCTTGATTGTCAAAACCACCAATTTTTTCGTGTGCCTCTTTTCTTATCAAAAAACCAGTCGCACCAAAAGGCAATAGCCAAGAGAAAAGCTTTATAGGAAGATTATAAATTGTCTGACAAAGAAAACGTTGACTCTTAGAGCCTTCAAAAGGAGTTAATAAAAATGTACCACCATCAAGCTGTCTTTCTTTAAATTCTCTTAGACAAACCGATAAAAAATCTTGAGGCAAAATAGTGTCTGCATCTAAAAATAATAAATAAGTTCCTCTAGCAACCTTGGCTCCATTGTTTCGGCCAATAGGAAGTAAACCCCCTTTGATTATTATACAATTATAATCTTCGGCGATTTCTCTTGTTTTGTCTTCAGAGCCCCCATCAGCCACGATAATCTCATAGTCATCAAAATCCTGCTTTTTAATAGAATTCAGAAGCAAAGGCAGATATTTCTCTTCATTTAGGGTAGGAATAATAATAGATAACATATATTTTTAACGTTCGTTGGTATTTAATACCAACGAGAGAAAAGCCCCATTTTTAGAG
>CAZWYU010000007.1:0-4576 GCA_964638595.1 uncultured Candidatus Saccharibacteria bacterium | reverse complement strand
TTAAATATAATAGACAATGCTATTAAATATACTGAAAAGGGCGGAATCTCTGTGGATGTTTTCCAAAAAAGAACACAAATAGGAAAAGGAATGATTATAAGAATTTCAGATACTGGTATGGGAATGACTCAAAAAGAGATAAACGACTTATTTCAAAAGTTTTTAAGAGGACCGGCTGGTGAGAAACTTTGGACTGGTGGTTCTGGCTTAGGATTGTACATCGCCAAAAAATTTGTAGAAATGCATAATGGAAAAATAGAAGTTAAATCAAAAGGAATTAACCAAGGAACAACTTTTCTTATTGAACTCCCATTAAATTAGTGTATACTAAAATATTATGGACTTACAGATTTTAAGACACTCTTTAGCTCATGTTTTAGCTTACGCAGTTAAAGAAATCTATCCTAAAACTAAATTTGGCATTGGTCCCTCAATAGAGGACGGTTTTTATTATGACTTTGAATTTCAATCCCCTATTTCCGAAAAGGACTTGAAAAAAATTGAAGAAAAAATGAAAGAAATTATTAAAAGAAATTTAAAGTTTGAAAAAAAACAAATATCCTTCCAAGAAGCCGAAAAATTATTTAAAGAACAGCCATACAAATTAGAGTTGCTTAAGGAACTTAAAGATTCAGAAATAAGCATATATCAATTAGGTAATTTTATTGATTTATGTAAAGGTCCCCACATAGAATCTACTAAAGAGATTGAACCTAACACCTTCAAACTGACTGAAATTGCCGGAGCTTATTGGAAAGGAAACGAAAACAATACTATGCTTACAAGAATTTATGGAACTGGCTGGAAAAATAAAAAGCAACTAACTGATTATCTTAAAAGAATAGAAGAAGCAGAAAAGCGAGACCATAGAGTATTAGGTAAAAGATTGGGGCTTTTTCTATTTGATGAAGAAATAGGTCCAGGTCTGCCTTTGTGGACTCCCAAGGGAACGGCTTTAATCAAGGTTATTGAAGATTACCTATATGAAGAACTCGGCCGAGCTGGCTACCAATGGGTACGCTCTATGCATATAGCCAACCTTGATCTTTGGAAAACATCAGGTCATTGGAATTTTTATAAAGAAAATCTTTATCCTCCAATAGAAATTGATAAAAAGAAATACCTACTTAAGCCAATGAACTGCCCTTTTCATATCAAGATATATAAATCAGAAATCAGAAGCTATAAAGATCTGCCAATCAAATTAGCAGAACTAGGAACAGTTTACAGATATGAAAAATCAGGGGTCTTGCATGGTTTAACAAGAGTAAGAGGTTTTACCCAAGATGATGCTCATATTTGGTGCACTCCAGAACAACTTAATCAAGAAATAGAAAGTTTAACCGAGCATGGTTTTAAAATGCTTAAAGATTTTGGTTTTAAAAACAAAAACCTTAAAATCTATTTATCAACAAAACCAGAGAAACATATAGGAGATGATATCATTTGGGAAAAAGCAACCAAAGCCCTTGAAACTACTTTAAAAAAATTAAAAGTAGATTACGAAGTAGATAAAGGCGGAGGAGCTTTTTATGGACCAAAAATAGATATAAAAATAGAAGACAATTTAGGAAGACCTTGGCAATGTACCACCATCCAAGTTGATTTTAATCTGCCTGAAAAATTTGATATGAACTATATCAACCAAAAAGGCAAAAAACAAAGGCCTATAATGATTCACAGGGCTTTACTTGGAGCAATAGAAAGATTTGTTGGCGTTTTGATAGAACACTATGGAGGAGCTTTTCCTTTTTGGCTTTCCCCTATTCAAATATCCATTATTCCAATTAGCGAGAAACATCAAAAATACGCAGAAGAAATAGCAAAAAACCTAAAAGAAAATCATTTTAGAATAGAAATTCAAAAAGAAAATGAGACTGTTTCTAAAAAAATCAGAAACACAGAAATCCAGAAAATCCCCTATTCTATAGTAATTGGAGATAAAGAAAAGAAAGCTAAAACTGTAAGAATAAGAAGCAGAGAAAAAGGAGATATTGGAGAGACAAAACTTAAAGACTTTATTCAAAAAATTAAAAAAGAGATAAAAAAATAATGCACAAAACCTTAAGTCTAGAAACCAAAGGCGAGCTTGAAATTGTAGACATCACAAAAAAAGTAAAAGATTTTGTAGATGAATCAAAAATTCAAGACGGCTTAATTAATATCCAGACTTTGCACACTACAGCAACTGTGTTTGTCAACGAAAACGAACCACTGCTGTGGCAGGATTTAAAAAACCATTTTAATAAATTAGCTCCTACTAATGGCCAATATAACCACGATGATTTCAGCAGAAGAACAGTTAATGTTTGTGAAGATGAGTGTGTTAACGGCCAATCTCATTGCCGAGCCGTTAATCTGCCAACAAGCGTTTGTTTAAACATCATTGAGGGCAATCTCCAACTAGGCCAATGACAAAGAATTCTATTTATAGAACTTGATAGGCCCAGAGAAAGAAAAATCCAACTTCAAATTTTAAAAGGATAAATAAAAAAACAATCTAATTTTACCCCGTTAATCAAAAAGACCTGATTTTATAATTAACAGGGTTTACCAGATTGCTTTTTTCTTTTATGCTAAAACAATGAAATATGAAATCATAACTTATGGATGCCAGATGAACAAAAGTGATAGTGAAAGAATAGCTGGTTATTTGGAACAATTAGGTTTTAAACCTTCAGAAAAAGAAGCTAATTTGATTATATTCAATCTTTGTTCTGTAAGACAATCAGCTATAGACAGAGCTAAAGCTAAAATAGAACAAAGAAGAAAAACTACTAATGCTAAAATATTACTTACTGGTTGTATTTTGGAAAAAGATAAAAAAACACTAAAAAAGATATCTGACTTAGTCTTTAATATAAACGAATTACCGAACATTGAAGAAATCCTTAACAAGCTCGGCTTTAAAACTAAAAAAGTAAAACAATTTAAGTATTATCTTGAAATAGAGCCTAAATACGGCTCTGATATTATTGCCTATATTCCTATAATGAACGGCTGTAACAATTTCTGCTCATACTGTGTTGTTCCCCATGTTAGAGGCAAAGAAGTATCAAGGGAAAAGAAAGATATAATTTATGAAATAAAAAAACTCGTAGATAAAGGAATTAAAGAAATCTGGCTCTTAGGACAAAATGTTAATTCATATAAGCCAAGCTTTGCAGAACTTTTAGCTGAAGCAAATAAAATTAAAGGTGATTTTTGGATTAGATTTACTTCTTCTCATCCAAAGGACCTAACAAAAGAGCTTATCCAGACTTTTGCCAAGTCCAAAAAAATAACCCCTTATTTTAATCTTCCTATTCAATCGGGAGACAACTCTATCCTTAAAGAAATGAATAGGCCTTATACTGTAAAAGATTATAAGAAGCTAGTAAAAGAGGCTAGAAGGGCTTTCAAAGAGCACAGAAAAGGTTTAGGAGCTAAATTAGCTCTATCTACTGACTTAATCGTCGGTTGTCCAAAAGAAGGAAAAAAAGAATTTAAAAATACTAAAGAGACTATTAAAGAAATCGGTTTTACTTTTGGTTATGTTTCTCGCTACTCTCCCCGACCGCAAACAAGATCTGCCCAACTTAAAGACTCTGTCCCTCCAAAAGAAAAAAAGAAAAGAGAAAAAGAACTAGTAAAAATTATTGAAGCTTCTGCCTTGCAATTCAATAAACAATTTTTAAATAAAAATGTTCAAGCTTTAATTTTAAAAAAGAAAAATGATTTTTATCTTGGCAAAACCAGGCATTATCAAACAATAAAAATCAAAACAAAAAAAGCTATTTTAGGAAAATTTATTGAAGCAAAGGTTATTAACATAACCCCATACGGCGTTGAAGGAAAAATCAAAGAAGAGGGACAGTCCCCCAAATCGCGATAGCCAGAATCCCCGTAGTTACGCGACAGCGACACCATATTTTGGTCAATGGCACAAATTTAATCAAAAATATCAACAAACAATTATATAAATAAACTATAGATGAATTTGGCAATTATTTTAGTAAATTTGATCAATAAATTTAAGAATAAATTTTTTTATGAAGATATAAGAATTTTTGATTAAATTTGTACCATAACACTTTTTATGTTATAATAACTCAGTAAAATCAAGGATTTCCGGCCGATTTCCGGCCTTGATTTTTGAGGGACTGTCCCCAGTAAGAGTATGTCAAATAAAAATAAAATAATAGTTATAGTAGGACCAAATGCTTCAGGCAAGTCTGACTTAGCTGTAGAAATAGCAAAAAAATTCAATGGCGAAATTGTCTCTGCTGATTCAAGACAAGTATATAAAGGAATGGACTTAGGCACGGGGAAAGTTCCCCGTGACCCAGTTTCTAATTTCAAATTTCAAATTTCTAAAACAGATAAAGGCACTAAACACAAAATTAAAAAACAACCTTACTTTTATAAAGAAATACCTCACTATCTGCTAGATATTGCTTCTCCCAAAAGAATTTTTAGTGTGAGCAAATATAAAAAGTTAGCCAATAATGCTATTAAAGAAATTATTGAAAAGGGCAAGCTGCCTATATTTTGCGGCGGAACAGGTTTTTATATTCAAGCAGTTGTTGACGATATA
>CAZWYU010000006.1:0-6223 GCA_964638595.1 uncultured Candidatus Saccharibacteria bacterium | reverse complement strand
TCTAAACAGTCGCCTTCGTTGTCAAACTCGTCGGCTGGCTGTTCATTGGCGTGGCAAGCGTCTTCATACCAATAATAATCGGCGTCTAAACAGTCGCCTTCGTTGTCATAATCGCTTGGCTCATCAGTAGGAGGTGTTGGGGTTGGAGTCGAAGCAGAAGAAGCTAATAATTCATTTAACTTTTCTCTGGTAGTTTGACCAACAAAACCAGTTCCATTGGTTAAACCCCAAGGAGCTAATACAGTAGTTGCATACATCTCCTGGAATTCAATGGCAGAGGATTTTGTAATTGGACCAAACCAACCAGTTGCGCCAACTGTGTCAGGATAAGTAGGAGCGCCAACTTCCTCTTTAAGAATAATCTGTAAATATTTTACCTCGTCATTGCTCATTCCATATTTAAGATTGTTCTCAAATGTAAAACTATCAGGGATTCCCTCATAGTCATTCCCAGTACTGGGAGTAAGAGGAGTTGCGGTATCTATATAATCCCCACAGCCAGAAAGCACCTCTCCGGTAGCATCATAATAGCTATTGCACAAGGCATCCAAAGTATCCATTAAGTCGGATAGTTGGCTACCCAAGTCATCAGCTTGAGCTACTGGAACAAACGAGCCAAAAAGCATCATCATACTACAAGTGATTGTAGTAATTGAAGCAAATATCTTTTTACTCATTTTTAATTTTAATTGAATTTCTCGTAACAGTTTATAAAAACTGTTAACGATTATTTAATAATTGACCTTTCTCTAATTCGACCTTTTCTTTTACTTTTTCAAGCAAAAGTTTCTTCGTTGATTTAATTTATAAAGACCGCTGGTCGACCACAATCAACGGTTTCGGTTGTTAATTGTTTTTTATTGCAATGTCTTTACTATCCATCTATTATTTTATTTCAAAAAGTTTTTCCAAAGCTAATTCAAATTGGTTGTTATTATAATACTTTTTTGCCTGATTGAAAAGTTCAAGCTGTGGATTATTTAAAGTCTTTGTTTCATATTCATTTATTTCGTCAGCTACCATATTCTTTATTTCTTGGTTGGTGTTTTGAATGTTTTGCTCTAAAATCTCTGCTGTTTTGCTGGTTAAAACATTGGCAGAATCTCTCAAGCTTTTTGCTCCTTCTCCCAATCTTTCTTCTATTTCTTTTACTTTCTTGCTTATATTAGCTACTTTCTGGGCAGTTTCAGCGCTTTCTTTGGGATTATCAGCGCTTTCGTCTATTTCTTTTTCTGCCTTTTTCATCATATCTGTAACTTCAAACATATCTTCTGGCATCTTAATTCCATCTAGTTTTGTTTCTATCAAAACAAGATAGCTTTGAGGTTCTTGTGTTTTTTGAATTTCCTGAACAGTCTCCGGACTTTCCTCTTTTGTAAAATTAATCAAAAGACCGGCAAATAAAATCATTATAGCTAAAAATGTAGCCACCGGCGCTAATTTAAAATTAAAAGACGGCAAAAAACCCCTAAAAAAATTATTTTCTCGGGGTGCTTCTAAACCAAAAAGTTCACTTTTAAAGCTATTTTTCCACTCATTTTTTGGCTCTATAGCTCTCAATGTCTTTAAATTTTTGATAATTTGGTGTTCCTCCATATTATTAACCTCTTATTTAGTAGACGGAGAAATACTTGAAATGTTACACCTCCCCCACCCGTTTCGTATTTCGTATCCCGTATTTCGTATTTCGTATATTGTATAGCATATAAAAAGAAGGTAATCCGTAACTCGTAATCCGTAATTGGTAATTCGATGATAATTAGACAATTAGATAATTTGGAAAGAACAAATTAACAAATCTACAAATCGTCAAATTCACAAATTATCAAATTATCTTTTTTAGCTCTTTCATTGCCCGATGAAGCATAACTCTTGTAGAACCATAACTTTTGTCCATAATTTTAGCAATATCCCTTAATGGCAAGCCTTCAACATAGCGAAAGATAACAATATCTTGATATTCTGGCTTTAATTTAGCTAATCCTTTTTTAATATTATTTAAACTTTCTTTTTCTTGTCGTTCCTTTTCTATGTCCTCATCTGATTTAATCTCTATTTTCTTTTCTTCAATGGACACAATAGTAGTTTGTCCTCTTTCTCTATAAAAGTCAATAACCAAATTTCTGGCTATTTTATAAATATAAGCCCTAGGATTTTTAATATCCTTTTTCTGTCTGTATTTTTCCCAGCTTTTTAAAAAGACTTCAGAAGTCAAGTCTTCTGCTGTTTCGCTAGAACTCACTTTTATAAAGATAAAACGATAGATACTATCTATGTATCTATCATAAATCTTAGAAAATTTTCTCTTTTCATTCACCATTTATTAAAAAATCCTTTTCGGACATCAATTCGGACATAAAATATTATTTGTCCGCATTATTTTTTAAAATATAGTCTATGTCCTTTTTGCCTTTTCTCACTCTCTTAACCAGTCCTTTGTCTACTAAAGAATTCATATCCCGCCTTAAGGTTCTGGTGCTGATATTAGTAAATTCTTCCCTCAACTGCTCTAAATCTATTTTGCCTTGATTTTCTTTTATCATTTCAAGTATCTCTTGTTGTCTTGATTTTTTGGAATTTAAGGAATTATGAAGGGTTTTTTGCCCTTTTTTAACCGGTTGCTTCGGCTGTTTTGCTTCCTCTAAACTATCTAATTTCTCTCTAATTTTCTGATATTGCCTTTTTAAAACCAAAAAATTCTTTTCTTTAACCCAATTTTGATTCAATGCAAGACTAAAATAGACTAAAAGTAAATCAATTTGCCTTTGAGCTTCCTTTTTATTGGTAAAAAAAAGATTTTCTAAAATACTATTATTCAACTCACGCATCTTTAGGCGCAAAGGTTCTTCTTTTGGTAGAAGTTCGGTTACTCGGTATAAAGCAAGCGTAGCTGAAATAAAATCGGCTAAAATATTCACAGAATTCATACTTAAATTAAGCTTAATCTAGTGGAGGATTAAAAACTAGTTCTGAATAATTTTCAAGTTCTTCTAACTGATTTTGGGTAAGTTCTTCTGCTTTTTCAATGCCTTGAGTTATTAACTCTTTTGAAATTTTTAAGCTTTCTCCAATATCAAGACTGAAATCTCCAATTCTTTTTTGAATATAGTCTTCTATATATACTCTATGCTCTTTTGATAAATCAAGACTATTTTCTTCTAAATATTCTGTAACAACTTCTCTGGCTAAAGTAGTAACACTATCTCCTTTTTGGGCAATCTTTTCAAAAAAATCTTTTTTAATGGGTTCTTCTATGGGTTCTTCTATATCAGCGGTTAAATCTTCTTCTTCAGTTTCTTCGTCTATCAAGCCAATAGATAGCTCTCCATTTTCTTTAATCTCATCTGATGTTTCTTCTAAAACAGGAAATTCATCGCTACCAATGCTGGAAAACATATTGAACTTATAACCAGAAAGACTGTTCGTAGACTCTAAATAAACAAAAGTGCCCAGACCAGCTAAAATAAAAACAATTAATAATAAAATGACAAAACCACCTCCCTCCATATGAAAAGCTTTGAGACTTAAGTCCATAATCTCTTATTAATTTTTCTAACTTGATTTTAACTAATTTAGAAGTTTTGTAAAGAGCTTACCCCCTCTTGTTTTAAAAAAGAGGGGGCAAATCCCCTCTTGTTATAAAACCCCATTTCATTAGTTGTGCTCCCCTTCTACTTCCCCGGATGGTGCACAAACTAAATTATTTGATGAATACGGTTCCGTCTGTCCCTTGATAAGATTGATTACTATGAATACCAGTATTGGCTTCTATCAATCCATTAAAAGAAGAAACGTCTCCATATATTGCAATTCTACCTCCACCGCCTGCTCTGCCAACAGAAAAAGCATTCCCTCCATTAGCTTCAATAAAACCGCTTCCTGTTAATTGATTAAGAGTTAAATAAATTGAACCTCCGCTTCCTCCGCCAGTAGCTGCACAACCATAACTTCCCTGGTCTAAACCATCTTCGCCGTTAGCTGTTAACTCTCCGTCAATTATTAGGTTGCCTGAAAGTTCAACAATAATTTTTCCACCGCCAGCTCCACCCGGCCGGGCAAGACAACAACAATTTCTAGGATTTCCCTTGCCTCCTGAACCAAAGTCAAGAGGCTGGCTACTTGTTCCATATATTGAAGTTGTGCTATTTCCACCGCCTATTCCGCCATAGCTGCCTCCGCTATGAGCTGTAGTTCCACAACCCGGGCCTTCATCTGTTTGATAACCTAGAGCATTTGCTGAAACTATTGAATTTTGATCTATTAAAAAATTATCGCTTTTTACATCCAAATTAGATTTGATATTTGAATTGAAAAGGTTAATATCTTTAGCACTAATATTGAAAATTTCCTTTGGTTCGTTAGAAAAAACAGTATTTTTTAGTACAAAATTATCAGCTTGCATATTCAAACTGGAACTAGCCTCTAATGTGGTAGTTGCAAAGACAAGCTCTGCTAAGCCAGTTAAATCTTTATTTAAGGGATAAACTCCTCTTATATCTATGTTTTTTAAAAATAGGGAATTGGAAGAATTAACATAAACAGTGCCAGTATTGCCAATTTGCCCTTCTCTTTTTCCTCCATAAGCATTGGCTTTTCCTATAAATTGGTTTTTCTGAAAATAAAGAGCAATTTGACCGCCATTTCCAGAGTCGCCAGTAGTATAACCATTGCCTCCATTAGCTTCAATTAAGCCATTTCCCTTTAAAATATCTGTGGTGATATAAATACTTCCTCCATTGCCAGCATCAGTAGCTGCACAGCCGTAGCTTCCCTTGTCTAAGCCATCTTCACCATTAGCTGAAATAATTCCTTTAATATTTAAAACATTAGCTATCTCTAAAATTATTGCTCCTCCGCCATTGCCACCGGGTCTTTCTAAACAACATTGGTTAGCCGGATTATCAGCGCCAGCAGAGCCCAGTGTTTTGGGTTCTAAATAGTCTTTTTCTACTGCTATTTTATCTTTATAGCCGTTTTTATCAGCACTAATTTGGGCTTGAAAATCAATTATAATATTATTTGCTATAATTTTTACTCCTTTGAAGCCTGATAAACTGGGGTTAGATAAAAGATTTAGGCAACCATTTTCAATAATTTCTAAATTATTAAAATAATATTCTCCGGCTTCAAGAGTACTGGTAGCTGAAATAGTTGTAGTGGCGTCATAAGAATCAATAATACCGTCGTTATCTAAGTCACTATAATTATGCAGATTTATCGCCCCCGGCGTGGAAGTTTGAGCTTCAAAATCATTTAAGTTATTGTCTGTATCTATATATTGAAGTTTTCCTTCTGTGTCTGGCTCAATTTTTCTAGATAAGCTTTTGTCTTCTAAAACAACTGCTGGTTCTTTTTCTTTTACTAAAGTCTCTCCCCAACCCAAGGCATCTATTTTCAAATCTTTTGCCTCTTGGCTAGTGCTGGCATTTTTAGGATTACCAGAAAACAAGGCAATAGATCCATTGTCATCTGATAAATTGCTTTTATATGGCTTGAAATCACAATTTTTCTCTAAAAAATCACCAAAACCGATTAGATAATAGGTTTTGGGAGCAATGGTACTGGTGGCAAAATTAGTGTTTAAAAAAGGATTGTTCCAGTCTCTATCTTTGGAATAATAGCTTAACCACAAATTATTTAAACTAACTTCTTCGTCCGTTGGATTATAAAGCTCTATAAATTCTTTGTCGCCAAAAGCCCTGACTTCAGTTATTAATAAATTATTGTGAATTGTTGTCTTTGAAGTGGTAGCTGTAGTAGTGGCTGTAGTCGTGGTTGTCGTTGTGGCTGTTGTTTGTTCTTCGTTATTTTGTCCGTTATTATTTTGTCCGTTTTCTTGTCCATTTTCTATTAATTGACTATTTTCTTCTCCCGGTGTTCCTTTTTGACTATCAGAACAAGTATGCCAATTTAAATCTTCATTTCTTTCCATTGTTTTTTTATCTTCATTGTCTCCCGCCGGCCAAGTTGTTGTTGCTATAACCTCATCAATTAAATCACAATTAGAATTAAACAAACGAAGTGTTTCTTCTGAATTTCCTAATACCCCACTATATATTTTATCAGCCAGTATATCAGGCAAAGTATCATCATCAGTCCTCTCTAAAAGATAGAATTGATTGGGTTGAATAATGTCATCTTCTGAAAAAATGACCTTAATCTGTTCGTCTTTATCCAGTAACTGCCAGTCATTCAAATTTATTGTTGTGGTAGAAATATTTTT
>CAZWYU010000005.1:0-18168 GCA_964638595.1 uncultured Candidatus Saccharibacteria bacterium | reverse complement strand
AGATATAGTTATAGTAATAAAGTCTCGGGCAGTTAGAAAAAATCTTTAGCTTGCTAGCCGAAACATCAATAGCCATTTTGCCTCCTTTTTTCCTATATTAAATTATAATGAACAATAAATTATAATAATATTTTATAACTGTTTTGTCAAAAATTTGACTTACAAAAAAAATAATATATTATAAATATGTCATAGCTAATAAATAATGCTCTTTGAGGAGGTGAAATATAGATGAGTGAACAAACAAAGCCAAAAACAACGCGTTCCTTTCTTATAGCAAGGTCCAGAGTGCCTTCTAAAAAATCTACTAGTAGAATTGGTAAAATTCTGAAACTTCTCTGCAAAAAAAGATAACTAGTTATGAACAAAAGCGGCTACTATTTGTGGCCGCTATACTTATATAAAAACTTGACTTACAAAAAAAATAATATATTATGTGCATAGCGTGGCTAAATGCCTAAAATTGACTTAAAGGAGGTGGAGCGTGTCGTCAAGAAAGACTCACCCATTCACAAGAAAGACTCACTCATTCAGTAGAAGTAGAAATTATTTTGCAAAAGTAAGAACCGCGGAAGAAGTAATGAAAGAAAAAAAACTAATAAGAAAATCACATTACTCTTGTAGAGTAATATGCCTCAAAAATCCAGAAAAAACCGCTCCCAAATCAATTTCTGTCTTAATAAAGGCACTCGGATGGGACAAGGATTAGTCATGAATAAGTACATTTGAGTCGGCGGCTACTACTATCTGTAGCCGCCCTACCCCCTATTTAATTTAAAAAATTTGACTTTGAAAGACAAAAAGATATAATGGATAAACTTATGATTGGTTTTGCGGATTATTATAATATGTCTACCCCTCCCAGAATTTAGGGGTAGTCAGCAAGCAGTCCGCTTCGCGCAACAAAGAGTGCGGCTATTCGCCGCCCGCAGACTGCGATATTAATCCATTGTTAAAAATTAAATGAAATTGATAGCATAAGCGATAGCTAAATTTGAGCGGGGTGCTCATATTTGTGACTACTCGCTATGCTCGTAGACAAATATGGCAAAGAACATACATCCAACATATTATCCTAAAACAAAAGTACGTTGCTCATGTGGCAACGAATTTGAAGTTGGTTCAACAAAAGAAACAATGAATATTGAGGTTTGCTCTAGTTGCCACTCTTTTTATACCGGAAAAGAGAAAATAGTAGATACTATGGGTCAAGTTCAAAAATTTAAAGAAAGACTGGCAAAAAAAGAAAAGATTCAGAAGAAAAAATAACCATTTCAAAATAAAAACCCGCCAAAATCGGGTTTTTGTGTTAAAATATAATAAGATGAAAAATTTAGAGGATATTAAAAAAAAATATCAAGAAATCAAATTGAAATTGCAGGAAGCAGAAAGGGTTTTAGATTGGAAAGAGAGTGGCAGATTAAAAAGAGATAAAGAAACTTTTGAAAAAATAGTCAAGAAAGATGAAAAAATAAAGGATACTCAAAAACAACTTCAGGAAACAGAAAATCTTCTGAATAAAGAAAAGGAAACAAACATTCTAATTTTAGCCAAAGAAGAAAAAGAAAAATTAGAAAAAATACTACAAAAAGAAAAAAAAGAGTTAAAACAATTATTACAAGAAATTAACAAGGAAAAACAAGTCAATGAATTAATTATGGAAATTAGAGCAGGAGCTGGAGGAGATGAAGCCGCTCTTTTTGCTGCAGATCTCTTTAATATGTATTCCAAATATGCACAAAATATAGATTGGCAGATAAGAGTTTTAAACACTAATTCTATTGGCATTGGTGGCTACAAAGAAATAATTTTTAGTATTCAAGGAGAAGATTGTTTTAACAGGCTTAAAAATGAAGCAGGTGTTCATAGAGTCCAAAGAATTCCAGAAACAGAAAAATCAGGCAGAATTCATACCTCAACTGCTTCAGTAGCGGTTTTGCCAAAACCTAAAAAATCCCAAGAGATTAATATTAAAACTGAAGATCTGCAAATTGATACCTTTAAAGCTTCTGGACCAGGCGGGCAAAATGTTAATAAAAGAGAAACAGCTATTAGAATAACTCATTTGCCTACCGGAGTTATAGTTTCTTCCCAAACAGAAAGAAACCAAGCTCAAAATAAAGAAAATGCTTTATCTATACTCCAAGCTAAATTATTAGAAAGCAAAAATGAAAAACAAACAGAAGCGTTAGAAAATAAAAGAAGAGACCAAATTAAGCAAGCCAAAAGGTCAGAAAAAATAAGAACCTATAATTTTGCACAAAATAGAATTAGCGACCATCGCATTAAAAAAACTTGGTATAATTTAGACCAAGTAATGGTAGGACAACTAGAAGAAATCATTAACGAATGCCAAAAGCTAAACCAATAAATTAAACTGCCACTATGTTAACCACCCGGTGGTTTACAAACTTAAGATATTAATTGGTAATTTATTATTAATTTCCGTTAAACACTCCTTCTTCTATCCAGTCTTCCCATTGGGAAGCGTTTTTTATTACTGAACTCCTATACCAATAACCGCCAGCTTGCTGGCATCTTGAAGTCATATAAGAAGTCCCACAAAGATAAGCTGTGACAGCCCCAATTTCTTTTTGCAAAATTTGAGAATTAGCTCCAAAATCCTTTAAATAAAGTCCGGCTGCTAAAAAAGCATCTCTCACTTTCCAAGGATTAGCCATTTGCCCTGTAATAGCTTCAATTTTGGGTTTATAAATTTTCCAAGTAGTGGGGATAAATTGAGCAGGACCCATAGCTCCACCCCATTGAACCTTGCCACCACTAATAGAACAGGAAACTGGAGTAGAATCAATATCTAGACCTAAACCATTAACTATCTCTTTAAAAGCGTTATATTGATTGCTTCTCATAACTTCTTCCCAACCAATTTCCGGATGAGCACAGTATGACCTGCCCTTACAATTACACTGACCAACATTTTTACCAATAGCTGACTCCACCTGCAAAAGTCCCAAAATCAAAGCAGCCCTAACACCCGTAACTCCCTCAACATATTTTGCTATTTGGTAGGCTTCTTCATAACTTGGCGCTTCTTCTTCTCCTACTTGGGCTAACTGAAATATTCTTTTTCTGATTTCAGAAGCGTTTTTTTCTGTTTTTTCTAAATACTCCTGATAGAGTTTTTCTTCTCCTTTTGTCTCTTTAAGTAGCCATTCTTGTTCTGATTTTAAACTCTGACTTCTTCCTTTTTGTATTTCACTAGCCGCTACCGTATATTCAAAATCCTGTTTTTCAGTAGCTAAATTTGTTTTTTCTTCTTCTAAATAAGTTTTTAAGTTTTTAATTTCCGTCAAAACTTCCTGATTTTTTAAATTTAAGCTTTCTAAAGCAACCATTTCATCAAAAAAATCGGATAAGTGTTCTTCTGCCAGCATTATCTCTACCAAAGAGTTTCTGTCTTGTTCTTCTATTAATCTTAAAAGTTCTGCTAAACGCAGTTTAGCTTCTTTAATTTTTTGTTCTTTGTCTTCTATGGAACATTCCGTATCTTCTATCTGAATGCTTAAATCTTTAATCATCAAATTACTTTTATAAATTTCGTTATCTAACCCTTTTATTTTATTTCTTAAAACATAAATTTGATTTTGGAGAGTCTTGCCTTCGGTTTGTTTTTCCGAAACTTTACCCTCATAAAACTGGCTTTGTTCCTCATAATAGTCAAGACACTCATTTAATTCCTTTTGGCACTTATCCTGGCTAATTCCTTTGCAGACATCGTTTCCAGCTGTTAAATATTTCTGACACTTTTGACTCAAATCCTCTTCAGCAAAAACAAAAACTCCCAAGTCCAAAAAAGACTTGGCAGATAAAAGTAAAATTCCTCCACTCAATAAGAATACAACTATTAACAAAAAAACATTTTTTCTTAAATTATCCCTCATAATTTAAGCTATTTTGTTTAGCTTTTGCTTTTCTTAAAAGCATTATTTTTTAGCATTTTCTTCTTCATTTTCCTCTGTCTCTGTCCCCTCTTTTTCCTCTGGCTTTACGGTTTTAACTTCCTCAACTTTTTCTTCAATTGGTTTTTCTAATTCTTCTTCAACTTTTGTCGGCGCAGAAACATTTACAATAATATCTTTTGAGTCTTTTAAAATTTTAACCTGTTCAGGGAGTTTAATATCTTCCACAAATATTTCATCTCCAAAATTTTCTAAAGGAGTAATGTCAACTATTATTTCATGAGGCAAATCTAAGGGCAAGGCTTTAATCTCTAAATCAAAAACATTTTTTACCAAAGTGGCACCTAAATCTTTAACCGCCCCAGAAACGCCAATAAATTTAATAGGCACTAATGCTGTTACTTCTTTTTCTAAGTCTGGTTTATAAAAATCTATGTGAATAAAGTCACCAGAAAGTGGGTCTTTCTGAAACTCGTGGACTAAGACAGGAAAAGATTTTTTTTCTCCCTCAATATGCAAATTAATTAAAGTATTTTCTCCTGATTGTTTAAAAATATTAATAAAATCCTTATGCTCAATGGCAATATTAAAATTGCCTATCTTCTGTCCATAGACTATAGCTGGAATAAAACCCTTTTCTTTAGCTTTGTCTCTCTTTCTAGCTACTAAACTAAGTTGTAATTTACTCTTAGAATCCATAAATGTTAGCGCTAAAAATTTCTATAGCCTTTCCATAAAGAGGAATATGCTGAAAAAACAAAACAGCTAAAACAATCAAGAAAATAATAATTGTGATAATATCTATAATTTGAACTAACATATTTTTGTTTACAAAACCAATATAACAGAAAAAAATAAAAAAATCAAGTCTTTGTAATGGTGCGTCTAGCTTCTAGCCGGTTGTGCTTAGTCCGAGTAAGCACAACCAAGCACAAAAGAAGAATTTCCTCCTAAATCCCCTCTTTTTTTTTGAGCAATAGGAGAGAAAACTCTTCTTTAATCCTCCTCCTCTTTGAGGGGGAGGATATAAGTGGGGGAGTTCAAATCTCTTTCTTGGTCCCTTTTTTAAAAAAGAAGGGGCTAATCCTCCAACCCAAAAAGAGAGCAGAGATATTTAAACATAAGCAGTTTTTGTAGCCAAAAAGCGCCTTTCAGCGCTTTTTGTTTTTAAAAAACTATTTTTCCGAATTTTGTTTAGAAACATCAGGTCCTTGCTTTTTCTCTCCCGTCATTTTTTTCATAAAAAAATAAAGGACAACGATGATTACTAAAGCTATTGAAGCCCAAATTAATGCACTCATTTTTTTGTAATATTAAATTCTAGGCGACCTTTCAAAATCGCTATTATATTATGGTAGACTACCTCATTTCTTTGGTCAAGTGGATAACATTTTATTCAAATGATAAATATCGCCAGCTCCCATAATTATAATCACTTCATCCTGTTGCATATTATTTTCTAAATAATTTTTAATCTCTTTTAGGTCAGAAATAAAAATTGATTTTTTGCCAATCCTATTTGAGAGCTTTTTAGAACTAACTTTTGAGAAAATTTCTTTGTTTTCTCGACCAGCTGCTTCATAAATCGGGCTTAAAATAAGCTTATCTATTTTTGCCTCCTTAAAAACTTGCACTAATTTATCAAAAAGAAAATAGGTTCTTTGATATTGGTGAGGCTGAAAAACAACCCAAATTCTTTTTTTAGGCCATTTTTCTCTAGCAGCTTCAAGGGTTACTTTAATTTCTGTTGGATGGTGCGCATAATCAGAAACTAAAATTGTTTTTTTATCAGCTAAAATAAGCTCTTTTATCTCAAATCGACGCCAAGCGCCTTTATAAGCAGATAAAGCTTCTAAAATTTCATTGTCTTCCAATCCTAGTATTTTCCCTATTCTGAAAGCGGCTAAGGCATCAGAAGCATTGTGCAAGCCCGGCACTTTCAAAACTTCTCTTAACTGTTTTATCTCTCTATCTTGGATAGAATAAGATACTTTATTGAATTCTGCATCTGAAAAATCCAACTGGGCAATATTTTCATCCTCTCTGTTAAAAACCAAGTATCCATCTCTTGGAAGATGAAAAATATATTCTCTAAAACTTTCTAAAATATTATTCAAATTGCCATAATAATCTAAGTGTTCTTCTTCTATATTGGTCAAAACTATAATGTTTGGGTAATAACTCAAAAAAGAAGATTTATACTCATCAGCTTCTATAACTAAAATTTTGGCTCCAAATTGTTTTTGAGAAAATCCCCCCATATAAAAATTACTGTCTCCAAATTCTTTCAATTTAGTTCCTAAAATAGCCGTTGGATTAAATCCGGTTTTCAAGAGCAATAATGATATCATAGAAGCTGTTGTACTTTTGCCGTGAGCACCTGAAACCGCAATTGTAAAATATTTTTTAGTGAGTTTGCCTAAAGCTTCAGGATAACTCAAAATCTGGCATTGAAGAATTTTTGCCTTCTTTAGTTCGGGATTATCTTTTTTGACGGCCGGACTAAAAATTACCAAATTAGTATCGTCTGAAAGATTTTCTTTAACATTTTTACCTATCAGAATTTTTGCTCCCTTTTTTTTGAGCATTTCTGTAATTTCTGTTTCAGTTAAATCAGAACCGCTAACCTCAAAACCTTTAGCTAGATAATATTGAGCTAAAGCAGAAACACCTATTCCGCCGATACCAATAAAATGCACTTTAATATTCATATTAAAAACCCATTATGATCCCACCAGCAATATTTTCAGCATGGTCTGAAACACGCTCTAAATTACTAGTAAGTTTTAAATATATAGGACCAGCTTCTGGAATACAATCCCCTTGTTTAAGGCGTTGATAGTGATCCTTTTCTAATATTTCGTCAAACCGATTGACCTCCTTCTCAATAGCTAATACCTCTTGAGCATTTTCTTTATTATTCCTCTCCAAGGCCAAAATAGCTTGGGTAAAACCTTCTATGGTTTTATTAAACATTTTTTGTAACCCATGAAGCGCTGAATTAGAAAACTCTATATTTCTTTCATTAATATCCTCGGCTATTTCTACTATATTATTAGCATGATCTGCAATTCTTTCAATGTCAGTTACAGTGTGTGTCAGAACGGCTAAATGCTGGGATTCTGCGTCAGAAATAGCTAGTGTGGAAATTCGAGTCAAATAATGCTCAAGAAGGCGACAAATTTCATCTACACTTTCTTCTTTCTTCTTGACTACCCGAATAATATCTTTTCTCTGCTGAAAAACCGATATCCGAGCTTCTATAAGCATTTCTTTGGCAATACTAGCCATCCTTAAAACTTCCTTTTGGGCTTGTAAAATAGCAAGACTGGGAATATTTAAAACTTCATCATTCAAAAATTTTAACCCTCTTTCTATTTTTACAACTCTACCAGGAACAACTTTTTTAACTGCCAGAACTAAAAAACCAATCAAAGGGATAGCCCCTAAGGTTACTAAAACATTAAAAATAGTATGAGCATTGGCTATCTGATGAGGGAGGCTCTGGCTAGTTAAGGCAACCAGTTTACTAAAAGGTAAAATTAACAAAGCAAAAACAGTTACCCCTAAAATATTAACTGTAAATTGAGCAACTGATAGCCGCTTTGAAGACTTGCATGATTTTATAGAGGCTAAAAGACCTGTGATACAAGTTCCAATATTGGCTCCTAGGACTAAAGCAATAGCTGAAGGCAAAGTTATCGCTCCCTCCATTCCCATAGCAATGACAAGTCCTGTGGTAGCTGAACTTGATTGAATTACTGCTGTAAAAAAGGCACCGGCTAAAATGCCTAAAGGTATAACCTGACCAAAGGTTTCTAGTGCATCAATAAAAAAAGGCATATCTCTTAAAAAACTAGTTCCTTGAGACATAGTAGACATACCCAAAAATAAAATACCAAAGCCAAACAAGATTTGACCAAAATTACGGAGACCCCCGCTTCTCGCAAAAAACCAGAGCACAAAACCCAAAGCAATAATGGGAAAATGGTAGAGCCCAATCTTAAAAGCTACTATTTGGGCGGTAAATGTAGTGCCAATTTCAGCACCCAACATTACTCCCATTGCTTGTCTTAAATTTAGAAGACCAGCGTTCAGAAGGCCAATTAAAGTTACAACTGTGATACTCGAACTTTGAATCATAGAGGTAATAAAAGCTCCTAAACCTGCTCCTTTAAAGGCATTATCCGTCAGTTTTTCCAAAATTTTTCTTAACCTCTGAAAAAAAATCTTTTTAAAACCAGAGCTTAAAATAAAAAGACCATATAAAAACAGAGCTAATCCTCCCAAAATAGTAAAAATAATAGCAATAATATTCATAAAATTATAGACTCAATAACAGTATATTCTGGACCTTCCCTTTTAAGCTGGCTTTCTATTATTTCAAAAGAACAAACTTCAAAATTTAAGTTTAAGGGCATATTAATATCCACAGGATTAACCAGTTTTCTAAAAGCGAAAGACTTTATTCTGGCTAAGGTAATGTGAGGGTGAAATTTCCTTTTTTCGCTTATCTTGAATCTAAAACTTTCTAAAGAAAAAAGTTGGTCTTCCAAATCTTTTTGAAGCGACATTAAATCTTTGTCTTCTTGTATTTTTGCCCAAACCATTCGTGGCGGAAATCTATTTGGAGAATCATAAAGGATTTTATCAAAACTTACAACAAAAGGCTCGTACTTTTCTCCTATCTCTTTTGTTTTTTTTAAAACATCGTTTAATTGATTATCATTCACGTTGCCTAAAAAATTTAAAGTAATATGGATATTTTCTTCGTCTATCCACTTAGCCGGTAAATCCGAATAATCTTTTCTAATATCTAAAAACCTTTTTTTAATCATCTCTGGAATATTTATAGCTGTAAAAATCCTATGTAACATATTATTTTAAACTATCACAAATTGCCTTCAAAAAAAAGAGTCTTCGGTTTAACCTCTGTTTTTTGCCAATTTCCAAAAAAATTCCAAAAATTATTTTTTCTAATTAAAAAATAAAATAGGACTCCATCTCTAAGGAAATGAAGTCCTGTTTTGGGGCCTGCGCCCACTTTTGCGAAATAGCTCCAAAGATTGCCTATAATGAGCTACTGTTCCTTCAGAAAAATCAAGTTTAGTGGCCATCTCTTTGTCACTCATCTCTTCCCAATTGTCTCGAACAAACTTATCCTGTTCAGGTCCCCATAATGCTTTTTTTGGCAAGGGCTTTCTACCAAATCCGTATTCTTTGCCTAGCCAACTTGACCGACAATGTCGGTTGCAAAAAATAAAACGCCTGCCTTCTACTTTATCAATCCTCCTAGTCACCGATTTTCCACAATTCATACAAAGCATAGTAATATTTGTTTTTTTTGACCTCTTTTTTGGGTCTTGAAAATCCATTGGATCAAGCCCTAATCTTATAATTTGCCTATGAAGAATTTGCCTAGAAACACCTAATCTTTTAGCTAATCTTTTAATTCCTATTTGACCCTCTCTTTTTTGTTCCATCAGCCAAACAGCATTCTCTATGGCGGGAATGCCTAACTTTCTAGCATACCAGCGAGCTGTTCTCTTATTGATATCAATACCATATCTCATGCAGTTTTCCTGAACTGCTTGCTTTGTGACTTTCATAATTTCAGCCACATCCTTATAAAATTTCCCATTCTCTAAAAGCTGAAATTTCAACCACTCTATGGCTACTCGTTTTGAAGGAAATACATCAAGTCCTTTTTTCATTTTAAAAGAACACCTCTTTTTTCTGAAGATAATAAAAACAATATAATAAAAAGAGGCCTTTGTCAAATAAAAACTTCTCTACAAATTTTTGGGTAACTTTTCAGCAAACTTTTCGTGAACTTTTTTGAAGGATTTTTTGGGGGACTGTCCCCCTTTTGTGGATAGCCAGAAACCCCCGTGGTTACAATACAGCCATAACATAAATTAGTCGATGGCACAAATTTGATCCAAACGCAATTAAGTATTGACTAAAAATATTATTTATCTTATAATATTAAATTAGTAACTTAAGAACAAGGAGATGAGTTTCTTGCTCAAAAAAAACAAAAAGAAGACTTTTCTTTCATTTTTGTTAGGAACAGTAACGGTTGGAGGAGGAATGGTCTGGATGTTTCTAGCGCCTGACCAATTATTAACCGTGGAAAAATTTTATAGAGCTATGGAAAAAGTTAAGTACATTGAGCTCTGGATTTTTCTAGGATGTCTCGGCTTTGCGTTTTTTGTGCAGTTGCTAGCATGCATTTTTGCAGCACGCGGCGACTCACTTGGAGATATTTGGTAAGCATCATAAGCCTTAGTAGTCATTTCTTCTGACGAAAAGGCTTTTTTTTATATTATAATAAGAGATATATAAAATTGACCGCCAGAAATATAAGCAATATACTGAACATAAACTTATGTTTATATTAGAAATAATCCCTCTTATTAAAATAAAAGGAAAAGAGTTAGAAACTTTAACCTATTTTTCAAGTGAAAAACCAGCTGTTGGAGCTTTGGTCTTGATAAAAGTTAAGAATTCAGAGGTTAAAGGAATAGTTTGCAAGGTAAAAGATTTAAAAAATCACAAAATAGAAATTAAAAAAGCTGGATTTTCTCTTAATCCTGTTTCTCAAATAATTACCAAAAAACCAGTAATTAGCAGCCAGCAAATGCAATTGGCTGATTTTATTTCCCGCTTTTATTTAACCCCTCAAGGCATTGTTTTAAAAAGTTTTATTCCAAAAAAAAATATTAATAGAAAAAATCCAGAAGGATTAGATTTAAAATTGTTAGCAAGCAAATCGCAAAAGTTGAAAAAACCAATTCTTCTGTGGCAAGAAGAAAGACAAGCTTTTTACGAGAAAAAAATAAAAAAGAATAATCAAGTTTTATTCCTTGTTCCTGAAAAAAACCTATTAAAAAAATATTTCAGTTGGGCAAAAAAGATAGACCCGCAAACAGAAATTTTTCATGGACAAATAAAAGAAAATAAAGCCTTTAAAACTTTTAAAAATGTCTCATCTAACAAAACAAGGATTATCATAGGAACCAGAGCATCTCTGTTTCTACCTTTTTGCAATCTTTCTCTTATTATCTTAGAAAAAGAAGAAAGCTTAAATTATAAATCATGGGACTTAAATCCTAAGTATCATACTAAAAGTGTGGCTTTGAAATTAGCCCAACTAAACGGAGCCCAGATAATCTTGGGCACCTCAATACCTTCTGTCGAAAGTTTCTATTTTACAAAAGAAAAAAAATATAAATTGATTAAGGAAGAAAAAAAGCAAAATACAGGGCTTTCTATTATTGATATGAAAGAAGAAAGAGAAAAAGGTAATTACAGACTATTGAGTGATGAATTAAAAGAACAAATTGCGCAAACCGTCAAAAATGGTAATCAGGTAATAATTTTCAGCAATAGAAAGGGTTTGGCAAGCTCTGTGCGCTGTAGAGACTGCGGTTATGTTTTTAAATGCCCTGAATGCGGAGTACCTATGGTTTTTCACAAAAATTTTGAAAACAAAAAAAACGCAATGGTCTGCCATCATTGTTTAAAAATTACAAAGGCACCATCTGTTTGTCCTAAATGCGGAAATTGGCGTCTTGAATTTTTTGGTTCTGGTACTCAAAAAATTGCTCAAGAACTTAAAAATTTCAAAACTGTGATTTTTGATAAAGACACAGCTCCTAAAAAAAATGTTCAGAAAAAGATATTAAAACAAATTAAAGAAAAAAAATACGATATATTAATTACTACTCAATTATTTTTAAGTTATGCTTACAAATTCAAAAAAACTTTTACCTTAGGAGCAATTATTTCGGCTGATACTTTGATTAATATACCAGAATATCGCGCTAGCGAAAATTTTTTTAATCTAATATTCAATCTACAAAATATTAGTAAAAAATTTTTTCTTCAAACTTATAACAAAGATTTAGATTTAATAAAAAAAATTAAGAAAGATGAAATAGAAAATTTTTATAATCAAGAAATTGAAAATAGAAAATCTCTTAATTATCCACCTTTTTGCAAAATAATAAAATTAGTATATTCAGATGAATCAATGCAAAAAGGAAAAAGAGAAGCTATTAATTTAAAAGCAAAACTGGAAAAATACATTCCAGAAATTAAAGTTATAGGTCCCAGTCTAGCCCTAGTCCCTAAATTAAAAAATAAATACCTATGGCATTTGATAATCAAAATTAAGAAAAAAGACTATAACAAAACACAAATAATTAGACAGTTGGCTAGGAAAAATTGGACGATAGACGTAGAGCCAATTTCTCTTAACTAAAAAACAGCCTATAAAAAGGCTGTTTTTTAGTCCCTTCCTGTTAAATTTATAGAAGCTTAAAATCGTTTATTATCAAAGCAAAATTGTAATTTAAAAATTCTGCTGCTTTTCGGCATTGAACCATTCTTTTGGTAAATATCTCAAAATATTCCATTACTTGAACAAAGCTAGTATCAATTTTTAGTTCTAAAACTACTTTTTTATCTTTTTTATCAACTTCAAATTTATTATCAGTTGCAGCAAAATTAACTCTATTATGAATATCCTTTTTAATCATTTCCTTGTCTTTTTCTTCTACCCTGCTTCTCCTAACATCGGATTTGTCAGCTAAAATTAAAACAGCCGCTACTTTACTAACAACCCTAGCATAATAATCATCATGATTAGATATAGCTTGCATAATTGTAACCATATCTTCTTCTGGAAGCTCTCCTTGAAAAACAGAATGAAAAAGCAAAGCTCCCCAGTATTCATGGTCTTTTCTGCCTAAAAAATTACCCATATCGTGGGTAAAACCAGAAATAGCACAAAGTTCTTCATCTTTTTTAGAGAAATCTAACTGTTGAGCCAGATAACGAGCCCTATCAGCCACTAAATTGGCATGGTCTATACCATGATCTGTGTAGTGATAAAGACCTAAAAATTTTGTGCTTTTGTTAATAAATTCCTTAATCTGGGGATTTTTTTCTACAGTTTTTAAATTGAACATATTGGTTCATTATAACATTTAATTTATTGACAAAACAGTGAATAAAATACTAGAATAACATTAGCTATTTTTTTTGGAGGTGTTAATATGAGACTAAAGGAAGCATTTAAGGCGGGTATAATAACTTTATTACCTATGGTCCTAATTGGCTGGATAATATACACCGTGCTAAAATTCAACAACGCTATCTGGTCAAAAATGGCTATGCCAGAAATAGTCACGAGCTTCAGGTTACCTATTAACCTAACTATGTCTCTGTTCATTATATTAATAATGGGATACGTGGTTATCTTAATCCATCCAATCAAAAGACTAGAAAAGATGTTCCCTTTTTTGTCTGTGCTTAAAATCAAAGCTAAGGGAAATAACAATAAAGAGTGGCCCGTAGTAAGAATAATCTGGGGAGGCGCCAAGTTTATGTGTTGGCTAGACGAAATCAGGCTCGACGAAGATGGAGAGATTGAATATAAGGTAACTTTACCCAGTGCTCCATTGCCTCTTTCTGGCCAAATTATTTCTGTTGGAATAGACAAAATCGAGTTCTCAAATTTAACAACGCCAGATTATGTAAGACAATTAGGAACATTCGGTTTTGTAAAATTGCCCGAAAACACAAGATTTGTATTGGGTACAAAATTCCCAGAAGAAGCCTTAAATCTATCAAAACCTCCTTGTATTACCGTATTGGTCCCTGATAATATTTAATAGGGACCATTTTTTTTATAACAACTAGTTTATCTCAATCAGTTCAATATAAAATATCAAAGTAGCATTTGGCGGAATAGTCTCTCCTGCCCCTGCTTCTCCATAAGCCAAGTGAGAAGGTATAATTAACTTTTTCTCTTCTCCCGCTTTCATTCCAACTAGACCCAAATCCCAACCTTTAATAACTTGTCCTTGTCCAAGAGTAAAGCTAAAAGGCTCTCCCTTATCAATGCTTGAATCAAACTGAGTGCCATCTTCCAATTCTCCTCTATAGTGAACAGTTAGAGTATCTCCTTTTTGTGCCTCTTCTCCTGTACCTTCTTTTATAATCTCTGTTTGCATTGTTTCTTTTTCTTTTAAGACTTTAAAGGAATTAATTGTTTGATAGAAAATATCTTCATACTGTTGCCAATTATCTAAAACCGTATTAAATGTAATCATCCAAACATCTGACCCCATTCCTTTTACCAGCACAATAAAAACTTTAAATTTAGCCCCTTCTTGAGTTACTTTGCCTTCTAATAAATAAGCTGGTTTTTCATTTATAGTTAATTCTTTCTCATTTTCAATTATAACGCCTGCCTGTTCGTTTGAAATTCCCTGCTTTGCATAATCAATAAATGCCTCAAAATTTTCCTCTAAATTATATTCATAGACTATTGCAAAATAACTTCTAAAACCTAACTCTTTTATAATTGAATCTGTAATCTTTTCATTAGGATTAGATAGCATAGTTGCTGCCCCTGGAAATGTTTTTTGATTTTCTATCCAGCCTTCTGGTATTTGAAGAGAAAAATATTCTTTTTCTAAAAAATTTTGTTCTTTTGGTTCCTCTTTTTCTTCCTTAGGTTGCTGATAAAGATAGAAACCTAAAACGATTATCAGTAAAATAGGAATTGCTACTAAAATTATATTTTTATTCATAAAATTATTCTGAAAAATTATTTATCCATTTAGGAAGCTTGGGTGATTTGCCCGAATCAAGCATTTCTCTCCAAGATTCATCTGTCAAGCGATCCTTCATAGGATGCTTAAACTCATAATAACTAAACACGGGACCAGCTCCTAATACTATATTGCCTTGAGGCATCTTATAAGCAGCAACAAGGGTTCTTAAATAACCTAAACCTTCTTCCAAGACTTTTTTAGTATTCCCGTCAGTATGGACATCCGCCACCATAACAGACTTTAAAACATCTGCTTCTAAATCTCCACTACCAGACAGAGATTGAATAATATGCTGTAGTCTATTTCCAAAACTGTCAATATAATCGTAATCATTTTTTGTTAAAGATTGATTTTTGAGTTCTTTCTGGGAAATATCAAGCAACCTCTCTAAAACTTCTGTTAAATTTTTAAGGGAAGAAGATATCATAATTTTTTTTAATTCTTCTTCGGGAATTAAATCAGTTAAACCACTCTTAGTCAGTTTAGTTAAAGTTAACAAGCGATTATAGAATTCAGGAACAGGCTCTACATAACCTTCTATTACAGGCGGCAGTGGTCCTCCACCGCCTAACTCTGCCATAGTATAGCTTTGTTTAACATAAAGAATAGTGTCGTGTCTAAGCTCTGCCCAAGAGCCAAGAGCTGTGTTTAGTTGTTTATCTTGCCAAGCTTTAGTTTGCATAAAGCTCTGATAACCTTTGCCATATTCTTTAAATAAAGACTGTAAAACATAAAGCCAATTGCTGTAAATATTTTTATACCAATTTTCATTTGCTACAGTTTCTTTTAATTCAGAAAGTTTTTTATCATAATCAGAATAGTCAGAATCACCTAATTCATCTAAAATTTCCTTTGCTCTTTTAGATCCAAAAACAGCCATTACATCAAGGCCCCTTGGAAACCCTTTAACTTCTCTATAAGCAGGAGGCGGACAGGCCTTAACTTCAGTTTTTGTCCAACTAAACGGCCTATTTTCTTGTTCTCTTGAAAATTCATCATCCCAACTAAAAGTGAATGGTTTTCCATTACCAGGAAGCTCTGGTCTATCGCCGCTATATTCTCCTGAATAAGGCGAAACAATTTCTGAAAAAATCCAGGAATCAGTAGTAAATCTCTGTCCCATCAAACGAAAACCCTTTGTTTCTGCCAAAAGTTTTTCTGCTTGCGGCTTTAAGGATTCAATTTCTTCATCTGATAGCGGTGGACAAGGCATAAACAATTGACAATTCCCTAAACCACTATAAATTTTTGGCTCATATTTTAAAGACTGCAATTTATTTCTAATTTTTTCATAATTTGCCAAAATATCTGTTAAAGCAGTTTGATTTTCTAAAACACTTTTTAATACAGCGCCGTATTCAGAGGGTCCTAAATCATCAGAAACTCCAACCATAAAAGAAGTAATAGCATAAACTCTCTGCCAACTTTTTTGAATAGTTTCACTTTGAGCAAACTTTTTAGATAAAATAGTGGCTTGGAGAGTTTGTATTTTAGCATCATATTCTGAAATTATGCCATCCATAACACCAGTACACATTGACTCTCCCTCCCCTAGGTTCGGTGAACCTTTGATTAGGGCTGTTATTCTTCCATACCACATTAGGGCTCTAAAATAATTTTTCAAAACCTCTGACTTGGTATAATGTCCTCTGGGAACATATTGGGAATAATCTTCTTCATATAGAAAAATCGGTGAATTTTCCCAACCTTCGTGTCCTTCTATGAAAGATAGTTCCTTCTCAACAGTATCTTTTACAAAATCAGGTATTTCAAAACTATAGTTTTTAGCATCTTCCACTGAAAAGTACTTATTATTTTCTTCCTTCATTAACTCATCAACCCTAGACTCGCACCAAAAATCTGAAAAATCAGCACAAATTTCTTCTCTTATAATCTTTTCGGTTAAAATTTGATTTTCTTTTGGTTTTAAAAGTTCTAAAGCCACAGAAATATAGGCAATATCTCTTTTTAAAGCTTCTTTTAATTCTTCTTGGTCTGAAGAAATCTTATTATATTCAGCTAAAAGGTATTGGTAAAATTCTTCACTAAATTGCCAAACATCATTGTAAAAAACATCCCTTTCTAACCTCATTAAGGTAGAGTCAAAAAAGATATGATAAAAGTGAAGCAAAGTATCGGAAGTAACAAAAATAGGAATATCTTTGTCTTTAAGTGCTTCATAATACGCAGAAAATTCATCAGAAGCTTTAAGCTCTCCAAACTCAAAATCATAATAACTCTGTTTAGCAATGTCTTCTGGAGTGTCTACAACCACAAAACCATTTTTTGACAATAACTCCCTAGCTCCATTACTTAACTGAATTTTTTTAAAAAACTCTGCCTGATTGCTAAGTGTGCTTAAATTGAGAGGCAATTGATAAGAAGAAATTTGAGGTTCTATATCAATTTCTTCTAAAGAAATATCTTCTGGCTCAATAAAACTTTTTGTTAATAAAGCTTCTGTAAAAGGTTCTTCTGTTATAGGCGGTTGATTGGAGCTTGGACTAGGACTAGGACTGAAACTTGGACTAGGTTCTTCTTTGGGTAAAGAAAAAACAATAGTTAAAACCACTCCTATAATCAAAGCAACTGCTAAAGAAACAATTATAAATTTATTATTCATAAATTAAGGAATTAATTGTTTTACTATTATCGCATATTTTATGTCATCTTTCAAATTTTCTCCAGAACGAATAGCTAAATCATCTAAAAATTCTTTTGCTTCCATTTGAGGCATTAAAAATGGTTGGGCTAAATGACTCTTAACAGGAAAAAGATAAAATTTAAGCTGATTTTGATTATAAGCTAAACCCACTGCTAAACCTTCCTGGGTTTCTTCTGAAAAATATTGGTCAAAGACAAAATTACCTAATGAATAAAAAATAAGTTTGCCTTTATATTCCTCTATATTTTGAACTACATGGGGGTGATGACCAATGATTAAGTCAGCACCAGCATCAATCAGTATGTGAGCTAATTCCTGTTGAGCAGAAGAATTGGTATCTTGATATTCTTGTCCCCAGTGGAGACTGATTATTAAAAATTTATTTGGATTTTTGTTCTTTAGCTGAATGATTTTTTCTTTTAAATCTTCATTTGAACAATTAGATTGAAAAGTTTTATTAAAGGCAGTAATAACTAAATCTTTTTGCTTATAAACATATTCTAAATTACAATCTATGGGGTCACCTATTGGCTCAATCTCTTTATTTTTTAAGAGCTCTCTAGTTTCTGCCAATCCATATTGTGCCATATTAAGAGTATGATTGTTGGCTAAAGATAAAACATCAAAACCAGAAAAATTTAATAATTTAAGTGTGGTGGTAGAAAAAGCGAATTGAAGAGATCCTCTAGCAAATTGTTTCGGCTCTCTAACTATAGGACCTTCAAGATTAGCAAAAAGCACATCAACGCCAATCAAAAAATTATGAATTTTTTTAAAAGGATAATAAAAGTTGTTTTTCTTAATCTGATACTCAACTCCCCTATCAAACATCATATCACCTAGAAATAAAACTGTTTGCCAATCTTTATTTTTTTCAACTTCCTCATCTTGAAAAACAGCGCTGAAATAAGAAGTTACGCTATCTGTTTCATTTTTTAAAAAATCATTTGAT
>CAZWYU010000004.1:0-2194 GCA_964638595.1 uncultured Candidatus Saccharibacteria bacterium | reverse complement strand
ATTAGCTACGATAAAGAAATTTTTAAATCTGTCGCCCAGTTAAAGCCAATTATGGAAACAAATCTAAAGGCAAAAGAAGAAATTAAGAAAATTTTTGAGTTATTATTGACAAAGATTTAGTTTCTAATATAATAGAAATGAAGCTAAAAAGTTCTTCAATTTATCGAAACTATGAATAAAAAAGAAATTATTTGGCGAGAAATACTTTTTCAAGCCATAAATAATAAGAAAAACAATTTTACTCAAAAAGAGTTAGCTCAAAAATATGATTTTTCCTTGAGCACGGTTTTTAATGCCTTAAAGGTTCCAAGAGACTCTGGTTGCATAAAAGTTTCTGGCAGGGGATTGAGAATTTTAGATATTGAAAAATGGCTTTACCTTTGGGCAACACGCAGAAATTTAAAAAAAGACATTATTTATCAGACAAAAGTAGACAAAAGCATAAAACAAATTGAAGCAGAATCAACAAATGATACCATTTTTGGATTATTCTCCGGCTATTTAAAAAAATATAAAGATGCTCCAGCTGATTATGATAAAGTTTATCTTTATTCTGAAAATCCTGAAGCTATAAAATCACGTTTTCCTTTTAAAAAAGGTTTTGCCAATTTAATTATTATTTCAGCTGACCCTTGGCTCAAAAATTTTGGTAAAATAACTCCTGATTGCCAAATGTTTGTTGATTTATGGAATCTATCTGAATGGTATGCTAAAGACTTTTTAGAAGCTTTAAAGAATAAAATTTTATGACTGATTTTTATCACGATTTAATTACTGAAAAAAGTTTTCAAATTCTTAAAAAGATAAAGAAAAACCTTAATTTTATTCTTATTGGCGGTTGGGCGGTTTTTTTGTATACTAAATCATTGAAATCAAAAGATATTGATATTATAATAGATTATAAAGAACTGTCAGAGCTTAAAAAAAAATTTACTATTGCAAAGAATCAAAGGCTCTTAAAGTATGAAATTAAAATAGAAGGGATAGATATAGATATTTACCTTCCACATTTCTCTAAAATAGGCTTGCCAATAACTAAGATTACAGAGAATACTCAAACAATAGAAAGTTTTATTGTTCCTTTGCCAGAGATTCTTTTAATTTTGAAACTCTATGCCTGGAATCAAAGGAAGGGAAGTGTTAAGGCAGAGAAGGATTTAATTGATATATTTTCTATACTACAAAAAGAAGTTATTGATTGGGGAAGATACGTAAAAATTATTAAGGAATACAAAATGGAAGACATAAATGAAAAATTAAAGACATTAGTGTCTTCTCAAAAAGCTATTCCTGAATTAGATTTAACTAACCATAAAATTGCTAAGTTGAAAAAAAGAATTATAGAAAAATTATGAAAGCTTTTTCTAATAAAAGAATTGGTATATTAGGCAAGGGCGGCAGTGGGAAAAGCACTATTACTGTATTGTTAGCCAAAGCCCTAGCTAAGCAGAACCACAAAGTCTGTGTTTTTGATGCCGATTCAACAAATGTTGGCATTTATCAAGCCCTGGGCTTTGATAAATCTCCTAAATCTCTAATGGACTATTTTGGCGGCACTGTTTTTTATGGAGGAGCAGTCAGTTGTCCAGTTGATGACCCGAGAAGACTCAAAGGTTCAGAGATTTCTATTAATGAACTTTCAAAAGATTATTATCTTCAAAATGGAAACATTAACTTTTTTGTTCTAGGAAAAATAGGGGACAAGGGGCCTGGAGCAGGCTGTGACGGGCCAATTTCTAAAATAACCAGAGATTTAAAAATAAAAGGACTTGGTGAAGATGTTGTTACCCTAATAGACCTTAAAGCAGGATTAGAAGATCCTGCTAGGGGAGTTATTACCACTTTAGACTGGATAATAACTGTTGTAGATGGCACAAATTCAGCTGTTCAGATAGCTTTAGATATTAAAAGAACCGTAGATGAAATAAAGCAAGGAAAACTTCCTCCGACTGCTCATTTAGATAATCCCGTCTTGGTTAAAACAGCCGAAGATATGTTTAAAAACTCCAATATAGAAAATGTTTTTGTAGTTTTGAATAAAATTAAAGATGAGGAAACAGAAAATTATTTAAGAGATAAACTAGAAAACCGAGGATTAGAAATTATAGCTTCAATTAAAGAAGACGATTCTATTTCTTCTGCTTGGTTGAAAGGAGAAACTATTAACTACAAAGGAGAAATAGATAATTTAATT
>CAZWYU010000003.1:0-13030 GCA_964638595.1 uncultured Candidatus Saccharibacteria bacterium | reverse complement strand
TATAATATAACTCTTAATTTATATCTTAATTATTATTTTGGTTTTATTGATGAATGCATGGATATTCCTTCTGTTGATTTTGATGCAGGAAAAATATGGAAAGAAATTCTGCACCCTATTCTTTCCACCTTTGAATTTAATAATTAAAAATGGACCAAATAATCAAAAAAGCAATTGTTCCGGTAGCTGGTTTGGGAACCAGGTTTTTGCCCTTATCAAAAGTTTTGCCTAAAGAGCTTTGGCCGGTAGCTAATAAACCAGCAATCCAGCATATTTTGGAAGAAGCTAAAGATTCAGGAATTGAAGATATCATTTTTGTAACTAGTAAAGAAAAAGAGGTTATTTTAGAATATTTTAAAGAGTATCCAAAAAACTTAAAAAGACTTTTAAAACAAAGAGATAAAAAAGAATCTTTGCAGGAAATAGAAAATTTTGAAGAATTTCTCAAAGGTTTAAGAATCTCTTCAGTCTCACAAAAAGAAGCTCTAGGGGACGGCCACGCTATTTTGCAGGCTATTTCTAAAATTAAAAAAGAAGCAGTAGCGGTCTTATTTGGAGATGATATTGTCCAATCAAACACCCCTTGCTTAGAACAACTAATAAATATCTATAAAACTTGTGAGCGTCCTGTCGTTGCTTTATCTAGAGTTTCTAAAGAAAAATTATCTTCTTATGGAGTAGCAAAAGTTGAAAAAATAGCTTCAAGGGTTTTTAAAATTAAAAAAATAATAGAAAAGCCAGCTCCGGGAGAAGAGCCCTCTGATTTAGCCATAGTTGGAAAATATATTTTAACACCTGAAGTTTTTGAATTTTTACAAAAAGCTAAACCTACAAAAGGAGGAGAAATTATTTTAGCTAATGTTTTTGGCCAAATGCTTCAGGAAGGAAAAACTATTTATGGCCATGAAATAGAAGGAAAATGGCTGGAATGTGGAAACAAACTAGCTTGGAAAAAAACTGATATCTATCTTTCTTTACAGGATGAAAAATTTGGACCAGAAACTAGACGCTTTATTAAATATAATAAACTAATTTAAAATATGTTTGATTTAATCATTATTGGAGGAGGTCCAGCCGGTATAACGGCTGGCATTTACGCTTCCAGACAAAAATTAAAAACTCTTTTAATAACAAAGGATTTTGGCGGGCAAATTGCTAGAAAAACTGTTCCTGTAGAAAATTGGCCTGGAAATATTAGAATTTCCGGAAAAAATTTAATTAAAAATTTTGAAAATCATCTTAATGCTTATGAAATTGAAATATACAGAGACGAAGTTGCGACAGTTAAGAAAAAAAATAAAATTTTTGAAGTCAAAACAGAAGGCAAAAAAAAATTTATAGGCAAAAGTGTTATTGTAGCTACTGGCGCTGACCCAAGACCTTTAGAGATTCCCGGAGAAAAAGAATTTATTGGCAGAGGAGTAAGCTATTGTGTTTTATGCGACGGTGCTTTTTATAAAGACAAAACAGTAGCTGTAATTGGAGGAGGAAATTCAGCAATGGAAGCTGTGTTATTCTTAGCCAACTATGCAAAAAAAATCTACGCCTTGGAATACCAAAAAGAAATACCGGCTTTTGAAGATTTACAAGCAATGTGTCTAGCTACAAAAAAAGCTAAATTTATAACAAATGCAGACACAAAAGAAATAAAAGGGGATAAATTAGTTAAAGAAATTACATATACAGACAGAAATAGTAAAAAAGAGAAGAACCTAAAGATAGATGGAATCTTTATTGAAATCGGGAATTCTCCAGCTACTGCCTTTGTAAAAGAATTGGTTAGCTTTAATAAATATGATGAAATCATTGCTGATTGCAAAACTTGTTCTACTAAAACTTCTGGATTGTTTGCCGCAGGCGATGTGACAGATGTATTTCCAAAGCAAATCGTTATCGCCGCAGCAGAAGGAGCCAAAGCTTCAATTAGCGCTTATAAATACCTTAAACAAATAAATGTTAAAAAAAATAACAGCTAAAATTATTAAAGATTCTAGAGGAAATCCGACTATTGAAGTTTTCGCTTTTAGTGACAAAGAAATGGCTAGCGCCTGTGTTCCCTCTGGCGCTTCTACTGGAAAACTAGAACTTAAAACAGTTCCGGTTGAAAAGGCGATAGATAATATTGAAAAAATAATTTCTCCTCGTCTCACTGGAGAAAATCCTATTCAGCAAATTTCTATTGATTCTTCTTTAATTGAAATGAGCGAACTAGGAGGAAATACTATAGTTGGAGTTTCTATGGCTGTTGCCAGATTAGGATCAAAGATAAGAAAAAAACCTCTTTATTTGTATTTAAAAGACATCTTTGACCCAAAGATGGATGGTGATAAAATTCCTCAAGCTTGTTTTAATATAATAAACGGCGGAGCTCATTCTCAAAATGATTTAGCAATTCAGGAATTTATGATTAAACCTAAAGCAAAAGAATTTGCTAAACAATTAGAGATTGGTAAAAAAGTATATGAAAAATTAGGAAAACTCTTGCCAGAAGATACTCCTTTGGGAGATGAAGGAGGATATGCACCCGAGCTTTCTTATACACGAGAAGCCTTAGATTTAATTAAGAAAGCTGATGAAGACAATGAAATTGAAATTATTCTGGATTGTGCTGCTTCGCAATTCTATAACATAGAAAACTATTTAATAGATGGAAAAACTTTAGGCAGAAATCAACTTTTAGAATATTACAAAACTTTAGTAGAAGAATATCCTATTGTTGCCTTAGAAGACCCTTTTGACGAACAAGACTGGATAGGATTTCAAAGAATCTTTCAAGAAATAGGAGAAGAAATAACTATTATAGGAGACGACTTGTTGGTTACAAACCCTTCTTTAATTGAAGAAGCAGCCAAAGAAACTGCCTGCAATGGCACAATCATCAAAATAAACCAAATAGGAACTGTTAGCCAAGCAATGAAAGCAGTTAAAATAGCCAAGCAATTCCATTGGAAAACAATGGTTTCCCATCGTTCAGGAGAAACAGAAGATGATTTTATTGCTGATTTTGCTGTTGCTGTCCAGTCTGACTTTATCAAATCAGGAGCCCCGGGCCCATTAGAAAGAATGGCAAAATACAATAGACTATTGGAAATTTCACAATGAAAACCAAAGGATTATCAAAAGTAAAAATTCCAAGTTACTTGGCTTTCTTAATTATTATTTTAATAGCTAGCTTTTTTGCTTTTGCTATTGTTTTGAAGATTCAGGATAACGCTAAAAGATTGCAAAATTCAATAGAATTAGATTATTAAAAATTAAAAAATATGGATAAAAAAAGAGAGGTTAAAGAAATTTTAAATAAAGGAGTTTCTACTCCAATGGGAATTTTGATAATATTTGTAGTAGCGGTTACGGTTGGAGTCAGTGCTTGGTATTTGGGGAAGAACCAAGTTCCAGAGACTTCACCAAAGCCAAGCCCCAGTGCGACACCAAGTTCTACATCTTTAAAACCAGATGAGACTGCAGACTGGAAAACCTATAAGAATCAAAAACATTCTTTTACATTCAATTATCCCGATTTTTTAGATTTTAACCCCTTTACAAAAGGTCCGCTTTACCCATTGGGACCGGAAGATGGAGGAATCCTTGTAAATAGAGTCAATTTTTCTCCTGAAGAAGGTCTTTACCCGTCTATAATTTTTTCTCCTCTAATTATTGATACCGAAGAGGAGGGATTAGAAGATTACAGCGATGAAGACATTATATTAAAAAAAGCTTCTTTATTTAATGACTGTTATGAAGACATACCCATGGAACCCGTTATAGAAACGAGAACTGATTTTACCAAAATTGAAGTATATTATTTTGTTGCAAAGGGTTGTCAGGGAACAAGCGAGCGGCATCTTAATTCTAACAAAGATATTTTTTTCTTGAGAGATGATATCAACAAAACTATTCATTTTGCAAATTCTGAAATTGATGAGGAATTGTTTGACAAAATAATTTCTACCTTCAAATTCATTGAATAAATATGCATAAATTAGTTTTATTAAGACACAAGGAAACGCGTATTTATGAAAATTGTCATTGATAAATCGATAGAAAAATTTATTTTATCTCTAGAAAAAACAACAATTGCAAAGCTGTTTAGAGTAATTGATTTATTACAGGAATTTAATTACAAATTAGGGATGCCACACACAAAAAAAATTAAGAAAAACTTATTTGAATTAAGAATTAGTGGCAAACAAGAAATTAGAATTTTTTACACTTTTAACAAGGATTCAATTATATTTTTACACGCTTTTGTAAAAAAATCACAGAAAACACCCAAAAGGGAATTAACTAAAACTTTTAAAAAATTAAAAGACTTGACTAAATAATAACATATAAGTTATAATTAAATATATGAATAAAAACTATAAACAATTTAAAAAAGAACTCCTTAAAGATGAGGAGATAAAAAAAGCCTACGATGAACTAGGACCAGAGTTTAATTTCGTTCGTGCTCTTATCAAAAAAAGAATTGAAAAGGGATTAAGCCAGCAGGAACTCGCCAAAAAAATTGGCACTAAACAGTCTGCAATCTCTCGTTTGGAGTCAGGCAAATATAATCCAACCTTTAGGGTTCTTAATAAAGTAGCCAGGGCTTTGGACTCAAAGGTTAAAATCTCTATCAATTAAAATTGATAGTATAAAACTTAAAAATTCTACTCTCCACTTTTAAATTTATTGATTGATGCAATATGTATAAACTAGTTTTATTAAGACACGGTGAAAGTGTCTGGAACAAAGAAAATAAATTTACCGGCTGGACTGATGTAGGCTTGACAAATAAGGGGAAAGAAGAAGCCAAACAAGCCGGCAAAATCTTAAAAAAAGAGAGCTATCTTTTTGATATTGCCTTTACTTCATATTTAAAAAAGGCTACTATTACATTGGATTTGTGTTTAAATGAAATGAATTTGGATATTCCTATTAAGAAAACTTGGCGTTTAAATGAAAGGCATTATGGAGCTCTTCAGGGTTTAAGTAAGTCAGGTATGGCAAAAAAAGTAGGAGAAGAACAGGTTTTTTTATGGAGAAGAAGCTATGATACGAGACCACCTCTTTTAAAAAAAGACGATAAAAGGTGGCCCGGTAATGATCCTTTATATAGTAATGTTGAAAAAAACCTTTTGCCTTTAGGTGAATCTTTAAAAGACACTGAAAAAAGAGTTTTAGTCTATTGGAGAGAAGAGATAGCACCCGCTATTTTGGAAGATAAAAAAGTTTTAATTTCTGCTCACGGCAACAGTTTAAGAGCTTTAATAAGATATTTAGACAATATTGACCCTCAAAAAATAGCTGAACTAAATGTTCCAACAGGCATTCCTTTAGTTTATGAATTAGATGAAAACTTAAATCCAATTGAACACTATTATCTTGGAGATAAGGAAGCAATAAAAAAAAGAACTGAAACTGTTATTCAACAAGGAAAAATTTGATTTTTAAAAATTATCTGATAAAATAGAATTAATTATTAAATTATTAAAAAAAAACTATGCCTAAAAATTTACTTAATTATGTTTTTGTAGCGATAGTCGCAGCTTTGCTCGGTATTTTAATCTATCAATCAACCGGCATTAATCCAGACGATTCAATGCCTATGGATAAAGTAGGGGATTATGCTATTGACTTTATTAAAAATGAATTAGCTTCTCCTGAAATGGAGTTTATTGTAGGCACAACCACAGAAGAAAATGGGCTTTATAGAGTTGAATTTGAAGTAATGGGTCAAAAAGATTCAGCTTATGTTACTAAAAATGGAAAATATCTCTTCTTCCAGCCATATGATATGAAACCTCCAAAGCCTAAAGAAATTCCTCAAGCAGAAAAGCCAAAGATAGATTTATTCGTAATGTCATATTGTCCTTATGGCAATCAGTCAGAAAATTTAATAATGCCAGTAGTTGATTTGTTAGGAGACAAAACAGACATAGAGCTTCACTATATTATATATAATAATTATCAGACCGGCTATCCTGATTATTGTTTAGATGAAGAAAATCTATATTGCTCAATGCATGGAGTAGAAGAGGTTAAACAAAATATTAGAGAGCTTTGCGTTCAAAAATACCAACCTGATAAGTTTTGGAGTTTTAT
Organism: uncultured Candidatus Saccharibacteria bacterium; assembly: GCA_964638595.1. Classification (GTDB taxonomy): domain Bacteria; phylum Patescibacteriota; class Minisyncoccia; order Minisyncoccales; family PEYH01; genus CAZWQR01. The sequence continues at coordinate 6,946 of CAZWYU010000003.1, read as the reverse complement.
TGAAGAAGTTAATAATCAAACAACAGCTGAAGATATAGAGGAAAAATGGGAAGGTATAGCTAGTTCTGTTGGCATAGATACCGGAAAAATTAAAACTTGCCAAGCAGACGAAGCCCTAACATTATTAGAGCAAGAAGTTAACCTTACTAATCAAAAATATCCTGTTCAGGATCCAAAGAATCATCAAAGCCAAGAGGAAATGCAAATAAATGGCTCACCAACATTGGTTATAAACGGCATGGTCTATGATGGCGAAAGAACTAGCAATGGCTACAAAGAAGCAATTTGTTCTGCTTTTAATAATCCTCCAGCAGAGTGTAATCAAGAATTAACTGATAGCGGTTCTGCAGCAGCCGGTATGTGTGAATAATTATGGCAAAAAAAATAAAAGTTTATTCTACTCCAACCTGCCCATATTGTGAAATTCTAAAAGAGTTCCTCAAGAATGAAGGAATAGAATTTGAAAGTATAGATTTGTCTCAAAGCAAAGAGGACCAACAATACATTCTTGAAAAGACTGGCAAGTTAGCTGTACCGGTTACAGAAATTGACGGTCAGTTTGTGGTTGGCTTTGATAAAGAAAAAATTAAGGAATTATTATGATTAACATTGCCATAAATGGTTTTGGCCGTATTGGGCGCTTGGCTCTGCGTCATATTTTTAAAGACCATCCTGAAATTAAACTGGTTGCTATAAACGATTTGGCTTCTCCAGAAATTTTAATGCATCTTTTAAAATATGACACTTCTTATGGCTTTTATGAAAAAAATCCTAAACTCCAAGACAATAATCTCTATATCAACGGTTCAACTAAAGAAGACGGCATTGTTATGCTTCAGGAGAGAGAGCCCACTAATTTGCCTTGGAAAGATTTAAAGGTGGACATTGTTTTAGAATGTACAGGGGTTTTTAGAGACAGAGAAGGTTCTGAAAAACACTTAAAAGCCGGAGCCAAAAAAGTGATAATTTCTGCTCCGGCTAAAGATGACAATATTCCAAGTTTTGTTTTAGGGGTTAATGAAGGCACGCTAGATATTAAGAATCATGATATATTTGATATGGGTTCGTGCACTACAAATTGTTTGGCTCCAGTAGTTAAGGTTCTTAATGATAATTTCGGCATAGAAAAAGGTTTTATGACTACTATTCATAGCTATACTAATGACCAAAGTATTCTTGATTTAGCTCACAAGGACTTAAGAAGAGCCAGAACAGCAGCAAAAAATATTATTCCAACAACTACTGGCGCCGCTAAAGCAATCGGAAAAGTTATTCCGGAAACAAAAGGCAAGTTGGACGGAATGGCTATTAGGGTGCCAACAGCCGTAGTCTCTCTTATCGACCTTGTCTGTCTTTTAAAACAAGAAACTACTGCTGAACAAATTAATTACACCTTTAAAAAAGAATCTCAAAAAGAAAATTACAAAGGCATTTTAGGAATTGAAGATGCTCCTTTAGTTTCTTCTGATTACAAAGAAAACAGTTTTTCTTCAATAGTAGACGCCTTATCAACCAGAGCAAACGGAAAGCTTATAAAAATCCTTTCTTGGTATGATAATGAATGGGCTTATGCCGGCAGATTAGCAGAATTTGCCGAATTTATTGGGAAAAAACTAAAATAGATACTGTAATGATTTTGGAATATCACATATTCAATTCAAAAAATAAACAACTAATAAAAATAAAAACAAAATCCTTATTAAAAAGGAATTTTGTTTTTTCATTTGTGTTCCCTCTGGGGGACACAAAGGGGAATACAAAAACTCGGTAAAAAAAGTTTGGCTCTTTTTATATAAAAAAACACCCCATTTAACAGGGGTGCGTGTTTATCTCTCTATATCATTAAGGGTTTTAATCTCGTTTGGTGAGCTTAGCCATTTCTTCAATTATTTTTGTATCCACATGATTCTTAAAAAAATTATCTAACGCCTGATCTATAATTCTTGATTGAGGAATACCCGTTTTTGCGGATAAGTCGTCGAGGAAACGAACATTATAATTAGCCAGGTAGACTGTTATTTTCCTTCTTATCCAAGGTTTGATTGGCTCTGTCATTTCTATTCACCTCTTTTTCATTTAGATTTCTTATAAGGAGATCTTTCAATCGCTTTTAGGATTCCTTCATAGACCCTTTTCCCATAAGAACTCGCAGAAAAATAGGAAGGACTAGGAGGAGGACCTCCAAAATAACCAAATCGTTCAATCAGTCCGGCAATCTGAAGTTGCTGAAGATGATTTTCCACTAGTCTTTTAGAAATTCTTGTTGATTCAGCTATCCCTGAAAGAGTTTTTTTCTCACCTGAAAAGATGAGGAATTCAAATATCTTTCTTCGATTGTTATTTGCTAAAGCAAAAAGAATGAGTGGCAAAAGCCGTTGTTCCAATTTCGACAAATCTGTCACTTTCAATTTGAACCTCCTATAAATATTATTTGTGTGCTGTTTTTTATCATAAATTAATCTATATTTTTGTCAATACCCGCATTTTAGAGCGGAACTTATGTTAAAAAATAATTAACAATAATTTCATTTTCTTTTTTTTAAACGTTGGGTTATAATAAATAAATATGCTTTTAGATTTTCCAAAAACTCAAAAACTCTTAGAAAAATACAATATTCCGTATGTTAAATCTAAGATAGTGAGAAATAAAAAAGAAATTTTAAGTTCTTCTTTTCAATATCCTTTAGTTTTAAAAATTACTGACAAGCTCCACAAAACAGAAGTCAAAGGAGTAAGCTTAAATATCAATAATAAAGAGGAATTAATTAAAGAATATAAAAGACTTTCAAAAATATCTAAGAACATAATTGTTCAAGAAATGACAGAAGGACAAAATGTTATTATAGGGGCAAAGCTTGATTTAACTTTTGGGCCTATTCTACTTTTTGGTATGGGCGGAATATTTGTAGAAATAATAAAAGATGTCTCCTTTAGATTAGCGCCAATCAATAAAAAACAGGCACAAGAAATGCTCAAAGAAATCAAAGGTTATCCTATTTTAAAAGGGGTAAGAGGCAAAAAAGGAGTTAAAACAGAAGACTTAGAAAAAATACTTGTTAATCTTTCTAATTTGATTACAAATGAAAAAGTTAAAGAAATAGATTTAAATCCAGTTATTGTTAATCAAAAAGAAACAAAAGTAGTAGATGCAAAGGTATTACTATGAATCATATTTTTAATCCTAAATCAGTAGCTCTAATTGGGGCAACAGAAAGAAAAAATTCTGTTGGCAGAGGCATAGCTCAAAACCTTTTACAAGGTTTATCTTCTCAAATTTCTAAAAAAAGCTTAAGAGGCCAAGGAAGAAAAATTTTTTTTGTAAATCCAAATAAAGAAAAAATTCTTTCTAAAAAAAGCTATAAAAATATAACAGATATTGAAAAAGACATTGACTTGGCAATAATTGCTGTACCAGCTAAAATAGTGCCACAGATTGTTAAAGATTGTATTAAAAAACAAGTAAAAGCAATTATTATTATCTCTTCTGGTTTTGCTGAAATAGGGGATAAAAAAATGCAAATTCAAATTCAAGCTTTGACTAAGCTGGCAAATATTGATTTAATTGGCCCTAACTGTCTGGGTGTTTTGAGACCCTCTACCAAACTTAATGCTTCATTCGCGCCTCTTGCTCCTAAAGAAGGAAACATTGCCCTCATCTCTCAATCTGGCGCTCTTTTAGATTCCATAATAGATTTTTCTTCAACAAAAAATTATGGTTTTTCTGCCGTTATTTCTTATGGCAATGAAGCTGGTTTAAAACTTACCGATTTTCTAAAATGGGCTGATAATGACCCAAAAACAAAAGTTATTGCGCTCTATTTAGAAGGGTTACAAAACGGTAGAGAATTTTTTGAAATAACTAAAAAAATCAAAAAACCAATAGTGGTTCTAAAAGGTGGAAAAACTGAAATAGGGAAAAAGGCTGTTTCTTCTCATACCGGCGCCTTAGCGGGAAAATCAGAAATTTATTCTGCTGCTTTTAAACAAGCTGGCTTAATTGAAGTTAACACTATTGAAGAACTCCTTGATAATTCCAAGGCTTTGGCCTGGCAGCCAAAATGCAAAAATAATATTGCTGTTATTACCAATGGCGGTGGAGCAGGTATCTTGACTGCTGATTATTGTAACCAATTAAAAATTAACCTAACTCCATTAAGCCAAAAAACAAAAAATATTTTGAATAAAAATCTTCAATGTAATTGGTCTAAAGGAAACCCCATAGATATTGTGGGAGATGCTTTAGCTAATAGATATAAAATTGCTATTGAAAATGTTTTAAAACAAAAAAATGTTTTTGGCTTAATAATTATACAAACAATGCAAATTATGACTGAAGGAGAAAAAAATGCTAAAGTTATAATAGAGGCTAGAAAAAAATATCCTGAAAAACCAATTGTCTGCGCCTTTATTGGAGGAAGCCTTACAAAAAAAGGTGCTGATGTTTTAGAAAAAAATAAAATACCAAATTACAACGACCCCTTAAAAGCAGTAAAAGCAATTAAATCATTAACTTCTTAATTTTATGTTCAAAAACAAAAAACACATTCTTTGGTTTAAAAAAATAGGAATTAAAGACGTTCTTTTGGTTGGCGGAAAAAATGCTTCTTTGGGTGAAATGTTTAGAGTTTTTACTTCTAAAGATATAAATATTCCAAACGGCTTTGCCCTTACCGCATCAGCTTATTTCCATTTTTTAAAAGAAAACAACCTTGATAAAGAAATGAAGAGGTTGTTTAAGGAATTTAATCCAGAAAGTATTGATAGCCTTCAAAAAACAGGAAAAGCTACAAGAGAATTAATTAAAAATTCAGAGTTTCCCATAAAAATGGAAAAGCAAATTAGAAAAAATTATAAAAAACTCTGTAAGATTTATAAGACTAATAATTTAAGCGTAGCCATAAGGAGTTCAGCAACAGCAGAAGACCTTCCTTCAGCTTCTTTCGCCGGCCAGCAAGAAACCTATTTGAATGTCAGCGGAGAAGAAAATGTTCTAAAGGCTGTTAAAAAATGTATTGCTTCTCTTTTTACTGACAGAGCAATCGCTTATAGAGAGGAAAAAGGTTTTAAACATTTAGATATTGCTTTATCGGTGGGAGTTCAAAAAATGATTGGCTCTGGCACTGGTTCTTCTGGAGTAATGTTCACATTAGATACGGAAACTGGTTTTAATAATGTTGTTTTGATTAACTCTATTTGGGGGATAGGAGAAATGATAGTTAAGGGAAAAATTACTCCGGATGAATATTTTGTCTTCAAGCCCAAGTTAAAAGAAGGTTATAAATCAATTATTGTTAAAAATTTAGGAAGAAAAGATAAAAAATTCATCTATGGGAAAAAAGATGGACTTAAAGAAGTTAAGGTTAATAAAAAAGACCAATTAAGTTTTTCTTTAACAGATAATGAAGTTTTAACTTTGGCTAAATGGGGATGCGAGATAGAAGATTATTATTCAAAATTAAATAAAAAATTAACTCCTCAAGATATTGAATGGGCAAAAGACGGTAGAGATGGAAAACTCTATATTGTCCAAGCCAGACCAGAAACAATCCACAGCATTAAAAAACAAAATATATATAAAGAATATGAAATTAAAACCAAAAAAGAACCTTTTTTAAATGGCATTGCCATTGGCGACAAAATTGGCCAAGGAAAAGTAAGGGTTATCCCTAATGTTAAAAAAATTAAAGATTTTAAGAAAGGAGAAGTTTTGGTTACTAAAATGACTGACCCTGACTGGGTGCCAATAATGAAAATAGCTTCGGCGATTATCACAGATGAGGGCAGCAAAACCGCTCATGCTGCCATTGTAAGCCGAGAACTTGGCATTCCTTGTATAGTGGGAACAAGAGAAGGAAGTAAAAAGTTAAAAACAGGAGAGATGGTAACCGTTGACTGCACCCAGGGTTTAAACGGTAAAATTTATAAAGGTAAAATTCCTTATAAAATAAAGGAATATAATTTCAAAAAATTTAAGAAGCCAAAAACTAAAATAAGCATTAATATAGGAGCACCGGAAATGGCTTTTAAAAATTCATTTTTGCCGGTTAGCGGAGTTGGTCTAGCTAGAGAAGAATTTATTATTGCTCAAAAAATAAAGTGCCATCCAATGGCTTTGTATAATTTTGAAAAGCTAAAAGATAAAAGTTTAAAAAGAAAAATTGAAACAATTACGATAGAGCATAAGGACAAAAAAGAATTTTTTATTAAAGAATTAGCTGAAGGAATCGCCCAAATCGCCGCTGCCTTTTACCCAGAAGAAACAATTGTCCGTTTTTCTGATTTCAAAACTAATGAATATGCCCAGCTTATTGGAGGAGAACTTTTTGAGCCAAAAGAAGAAAATCCAATGCTCGGTTGGAGGGGAGCTTCTAGATATTATGATAAAAGATTTTCTCCTGCTTTTGGCATGGAATGCAAAGCTATTAAAAGGGTAAGAAAGGTTTTTGGTTTAGATAATGTTTCGGTTATGATTCCTTTCTGCAGAACACCAGAAGAAGGGAAAAAGGTCTTGAATTTAATGAAAAAATTTGGATTAGAAAAAGGTAAAGATGGATTAAAAACTTATGTTATGTGTGAAATTCCTTCAAACATTTTATTGGTTGAAGAATTTTTAAAAATTTTTGACGGAATGAGCATTGGTTCTAATGATTTAACCCAATTAACAATGGGCATGGATAGAGACAATGCTGAAATAGCTCATATTGCAGACGAAAGAAATGAGGCGGTAAAAGAAATGTTAAGAAACGTAATAAAGGAATGCAAAAAAAGAAATAAATATGTTGGTATCTGCGGAGAAGCCCCGAGCACCTACCCAGAATTTGCCGAATTCTTGTCAAAAGAAAAGATAGATGCGCTTTCGCTATCAGCTGATGCTGTGATAAAAACAATCGCGAAGATAAAATAAAAAGACTCGCTAATGAATATCACTAGCGAGCCATAGCAGATT
>CAZWYU010000002.1:0-3275 GCA_964638595.1 uncultured Candidatus Saccharibacteria bacterium | reverse complement strand
AATTGAAGGGCTTGATTTAATTCAAGCTAAAGAAAGTTGGGAGGATTATAATATGTCGCCAGAACAAGAACTAGGTATCTGGTCTCAGAAGAGACAGGACTTCCTAGATAAAAAGAGAAGTCTCAAAAAAATAGTCAATGACGAAGAGCTGTCAGAAAAAGACAAGCTTCGTTCCATTATCAAAAAAGAAAAGGGAATTAACTTTGACGAGTTGGCTGATGTCTTGGATGTCAGCAACAACCATCTCAATTCCATTATCAAGGAATTAAACAAGGATGGCTACAATTTCAACATTACCGAAGGGCAAAAGGTTTTTCAATCTACCCACCCTCAAGAGTCAGGTGTTATCTTTGATGACTCTAAATTATTTAAAGGTAGGACTATCCGTTTCGGGATTGCTTCAGATAACCATTTTGGTTCTAAAAAAGCTACTCCTAAAGAATTGGAAGCAATGTATGACCTTTTCCAAAAGGAAGGGATTAAAGTTGTTTATCATCCCGGCGACATTACTGACGGCAGAAATGTTTATCGTGGTCAGGATAGGGAATTAAAATACTGGGGGCAAGATGACCAAATAAATTATGTAATTAGAAAATATCCCAAGAGAGAGGGAATTGTTACGAAATTTATTACCGGCAACCATGACCTAAGTTTATATCAAAAAGAGGGTGCTCCAGATCCAGGAGTAGCCATTGCCAGTAAAAGACCAGATTTGAAGTATTTAGGGCAAATAGAGACTAATATCAAGCTACCGAATGATGTTAAAATGAGGTTAATCCATCCAGAGGGTGGCGGTGCATATGCACTATGTTTTGATGACAAGACTGAGGTCTTGACAGAAAAGGGGTGGAAACTTTTCAAAGATGTTGGTAACGAAAAAATAGCTACTGTAAATCCCAATACTTTAGGGCTAGAATATCAATCACCGACCGCAAGACAAGTTTATAATTATAATGATTATTTACTTCATTTCAAAACTAGAACCGTTGATTTATTAGTAACTCCCAATCATAGAATGTGGGTTCGTAGGTATAAGAAATTATTGGGGAGAGTAAAGGTTCTTCTATTCCCTCAAAAAGTGCGTAAGCAGATTTCCGAGAGTGAATTGTATTGGCATTTTGTAGAAGCTCAAGAAATATACGAATATCCTGGGAAAATTAAGCAAAGATGGCAAATGTTAAAAGTCCCTAATTTCTTTAATGGTAAAATTCCAAAAATGATAACAATACCTAAAAAGAAAAAGGGGAAATTTGCTTCACAAGAGCCACATACATTTGGCAAAACTGATACAAAGTTATTACTTTCATTTTTAGGATGGTATATTTCTGAAGGAAGCACAGAAAAATATAAAACCTCAATTGCACAACAAAAACCACAAAGAAGAAAAGAGATTATTGAGTTACTTGATAAGTTAGGGTGGAAATATAGTATCTATAGTAGGCATATTATTATTTGGGGAGGAGAACTTGCTAGTTGGTTAGATAAAGAATGTGGAATTGGAGCATTCAATAAAAGAGTTCCTCAATTTATAAAGGAATTAGATAGCTCATTAATAAATATATTTTTAGAGACACTCTTCGCTGGCGATGGCTGGTTTAAAGGTAATAAGAAAATTGGTTATACTTCTTATTCGCCACAACTTATAAATGATATTAGCGAATTGCTTGTAAAGTGTGGTTACGCACATTCTGTCAATAAAACAAAAATATCTATTGCTAATAAACAAAAATATCCAACAATAAACAAGAAGCCACACAAGATTTATTATAGGGGGCTTGTATATGATTTTACCGTTCCTAATCATACTTTAGTAGTGAGGAGAAATGGTAAAGTTTGTGTTTCAGGTAATTCATATCTTGCACAGAAGTATATTAATAGTTTAGAGGGTGGCACAAAACCGAATATTATTGTCTTTGGTCATTGGCACACTTCTTTGTATATGGATTACAGGAACATCCATAGCTTAGAAGCTGGTTGTTTCCAGCACCAAACCCTTTATTTAATGAGAAAAGGAATTATGCCAGCAAGAGGTGGCTGGATAGTGGAAATGAACATTTCACCTCAAGGGAGTGTCAGTAGGTTCTGTCCAGAATTTAACAAGTTCTTTTAAAACAATTTCTTTTAGTTGATAATAGTTCTTTTAAATGATATAATATCTTTATGAAGATAACAGATGATTGGTTAATCGGTTTTATAGAAGGAGAAGGTAGTTTTTTTATCCAATATTGGAAATCTCCAAGAGAAGGTTTAGAACCTTATTACTATCCACAATTTTCTATTGGACAAAAAGATGAAAAAATACTTAATGATATAAGAGATTATTTAGGTTTTGGATTTGTTAGAACTAACTTTAAAAATATGAATGGGAAAAGAATAAAAATATGGAAGTTTATTGTCAATAAAAAAATAGATAACGAAAAGATTAGAAATTTATGTAAAGGAAGATTAAGAACTGGATTTAAACAGGCACAATTTAAAAAATGGGAAGAAGCATTTATTTCAAAAAGAAGGGTTTATGAATTTACAGAAAAACATAAAGAGAGTATGAGTAATAAAAGAAAAGGTGGACATTGGGTTTTTGAAGGTAAAAAAAGAGTGAGTTATATTTATAATCATTGAGTTCGTGAAGTTCTTTTAAGGGTGAGGTAGGTTTCGCTTTAAGTTAAGCTAGCTCAAAAAGCTAGACACCTCTGAAGACTCCAGTTCGATTCTGGACTCATCCACCATGGAGAAAGAACCTATCCCACAAGCAAATAAAATAATTATCCCTAAAGAGGGAGATATTTTTAATATGCTCAATGAAAAGATAGAGAGCCTGAAGAAAAAAGAAGAAGGAAAGGAAAAAAAGAAGCCAATTGAAAGAGAAGACTTTTTGCTAAGAATACTGGAAGACAGGGAATATTTTCAAAGAAAAGTAAATAGTCTTGATAATGTTTTAACTAAAGTTTTTAATTACGAAGCTCTAGGGATGAAACTAAAATTCTATGAACTATCTAAGTCTAATCGCTATGGCTTTGATATTCAAAAGAAAACCAAAGCGGGCTTTGCCAAAAAAGATGAAAACATATAGACACGGCTCACCAAAGTTTTATGGTCATCCAGATTTCTATAAACTTATAGATGAGTTAAAGGAAATTCATAGTAGGAAAAACCACGATTACGCTGGTAAAGACCCTTTGTCAAACTTGAAGGTTAGCGAGTCATTTGGTATTCCCGCTTGGAAGGGTTGTTTGATAAGGATGTCCGACAAGTGGTCAAGAATTACCCAACTGGCT
>CAZWYU010000001.1:0-5873 GCA_964638595.1 uncultured Candidatus Saccharibacteria bacterium | reverse complement strand
TTAGCTTTAGAGATTAGTTACCTATTATGGCTTTTTAGAAAGCTATTTTATTAGCTTTAAGTAGAATGTTTCTATATATTGTTATATGAATATTAAAATATCTTTCTTTCATAGTTGTATAAATCTCTGGGGCGGATTATATCAAATAAAACGGCACAAATTCTGCAAAAGATGAGATACATAAACACCTCACAAATTTACGCGCAATAGGCTATTCCATGCTCATTTTACATTGGAATTCTTGACAAAAGAGTTCTTGGGAGTAAAATATATATGTTGTATTCTTGTTTTTTATAATAAAAAATTTATATTTTTATGGAGGAAGCAGATAAACAATATCTTACAAAAGAAGGCTTAAGCAAGCTTAAAGAAGAGATAGCTCAACTAAAAATGGCGAGAGACATAAAGAAGAAAGAAGAAGCAGTTGCTCCCTCTTCTCAAACTATTGATTCTGAATTTGCTACTTTTCAGGAGGATTTAAATTTGCTTGAGGCCAGAATTCAAGAATTAGAGACAATTCTGAAAAATTATATTTTAATTATTCCTCCCAAAAGTAAAAATATTGTGGAATTAGGAGCCACGGTGGTAGTGGAAGTAGAAGGACAAAAAGATGAATTTACCATAGTCGGACCAATAGAAGCTAGCCCTCAAATGGGAAAAATTAGCAATGAGTCACCGGTTGGTAAAGCTCTTTTGGGAAGCAAAAAAGGAGAAAAAGTTTTAGTACAATCATCGGTCAGAACTACTTACACAATTAAAAAAATTATTTATAGGCGGCTTTAACTGCCGCCCGACAAGGGCTCTTGAGCCCTTTTTATTTATGAAAGCTTTATTAGGTTTGTTTATTAAAATAGGCAAATTAAAGACTAACAAGAGAAAGGGCTGGAATCTCTATAAATTAAAACAACCATCTACTACGGCTGACCATCTTTTTAGAGCAGCTGTTTTGGCTTGGGCTTTAAATAAAGAAAGAGGACTGGAAGAAGGAGAGGTTATTAAAATGTCTTTAATTCATCATTTGCCAGATATTCTTATTGGCGAACAAACTCCTTATGATGGGCTTTTACCTGAAAATTTGAGTCAAAAGAAAGCAAATAATATCTTACAAAAGTTACCCCAACTTTCTCTAATAGCCGAGAGGAAGAGAGATAAAAAGAGGCAAGCGCAAGAGGAAAAAGCTTTTAGAGAATTAATTAAAAGATTGCCAAAGGATTTTAAAAAAGAAATAGAAGCACTCTGGCAAGAATATAGCTTTCAAAGAAGCAAAAAAGCAAAATTTGTCCAACAGGCAGGCAAATTAGAAAGCTATCTACAAGCTTTAGAATATTGGAAAAAGCAAGGCAAACTCAATCAAAAGATTTGGACTCATTGGGCTAAGCAGCACTTGAAAGAATCAATAGTCTGGAATTTTAGAAAAGAGATAGATAAATTTTTTCTTAAATCCAAGAAAAAATGCAACAGTAACAGAATGTGTGCAATTCTCAATTTTCTTATTGAAGTTGGAAAACTAAAAGAAACTAAAAGAAGAGGCTGGGTTTTAAGGGGTATTAAAGATGCTGAAACTGTAGCTCAACATACCTATCAAATGACCATAATGGCTTGGGCAATTGGCAGTTTAAAAGGATTAGACACTGACAGAATTGTAAAAATTGCCCTAGCCCATGATTTATGCGAAGTTTATGCGGGAGATTCTACCCCCTATGACCCTATCGTAGCATCAGGGGATGATATAAGGACTATGTTTGATAAAGCTCCGAGAGTAGAATACAAAAAAAGATTAGAGTGGCTTTTAGAAAAAAAGAACAAAGAATGGAAATCCTTAGTAAAATTAACTTCTCATTTGCCTAAAAAACTTCAAGAAGAAATTGTCACTTTATGGATTGATTTTGAAGAAGGTTTTAGCAAGGAGGGAAGGTTTGTCTATCAAGTTGACAAATTGGTTAACTTAATCCAAGCAATTGAATATTGGAAAAAAGACAAAAAGTTTCCTATTAATCCTTGGTGGGTTTTTATTAGAGAGAGAATTGATGACCCCATGCTTCTTAAATTTTTGAAAGAACTCGATAACTATCATTCAAAGCTTAAAAGAAAAAAATGATTCCGAGAGAAATTTAATAGCCATCATTTATGTATGGCTTTTTTATTTTGTGATAAAATAAAGAAATGTTAAATCAGGAAATTGCAAATATCTTATTTGAAATTGGCTATTTTTTAGAAATGGAAGAAGCTGCTTTTCGGCCACAGGCCTATGAAAAAGCAGCTATTACTTTAGAAAATTTAGAGGAAAATGTTTTAGATATCTATAAAAAGGGCGGTAAGGAGGCCTTAATTAAAATTCCTGGGATTGGCAAGAGTATTGCCGAAAAGATAGAAGAATATATTAAAACTGGTAAGATTAAATATTATGAAAAATGGAAGAAAAAGGTTCCAGTAGATATTGATAGTTTAATGGCGATTGAAGGAATCGGTCCTAAAACCATTAAGACCTTTTATCAGAAATTAGGCATAACCAATATAGAGGACTTAGAAAAGGCGGCTAAGAACCATAAGGTTGCTAAACTTTTCGGCTTTGGCAAGAAAGCAGAAACAAATATTTTACAAAATATTAAATTATTAAAAGGTTCTAAAAAAAGACAGAGTTTTGAAAAAGTTTTTCCTGTAGCTAGGGATATAAGGGCAAAACTCAATAAAGCAGACTCAATTAAAAAGGCGACTTTAGCTGGTTCTATCCGCAGGAAGAAAGAGACGGTTGGCGATATTGACATTTTGGCTATTGCCAAAGACCCTAAAAAAGCGATAAACCGTTTCCTAAAGATGTCTGAAATGTCTAAGATTTGGGGAAAGGGGGAAACAAAGGTTTCAGCTAGACTCAAACAAGGCATAGATATTGATTTAAGGGTAATTCCTCAAAAATCATATGGAGCTGCCCTTTTATATTTTACCGGCCCTAAAGAACATAATATTACATTAAGAAAAATTGCCATAGCTCAAGGTTATAAGCTAAACGAATATGGTCTTTTTAAAGGGAACAAGTTGGTAGTTGGCAAAACAGAAAGAGGGATTTATAAAAAATTAGGGTTGAAGTTTATTTCTCCGGAAAAAAGGAGTGGAAAAATCAATTAGACCGGATTTATTAATTTTGTTATATTAAAATATTATGGACAAATCAGTAGGAGCAGTAATTTATATTTTAGAAAAAGAGGAGGAACCCAAATTCCTCCTTCTTCATTATCCGGGTACAAAAAGAGACTATTGGGGTTTGGCCAAGGGACATACCGAAGGAAAGGAAGAAGAGCTTCAAACTCTTGAAAGAGAAATAGAAGAAGAAACGGGTATTAAAAACTTAGAGGTTCAACCTAATTTTAGAAAAGAAATTAGATATTTATTTTATCGTCAAGAGAAAAAGATATTTAAAAAAGTAGTTTTTTATTTGGCTAAGATTCAAGAGCAAGAAATTCAAATTTCTAATGAACATATTGGCTATCAATGGCTTAGTTTTAAAGATGCTTTTCAAAGATTAAGCTATTATGGCCCTAAAAAAATTTTAAAAAAAGCTTATAAGTATTTAATGAAATAAATTATGTTGCCAATAGTTAAAACAGAAAAGAAAAATTTTGATGATTATAAAAATCTTATTGAGCCAGAGCTTTTTAAAGAAGTTAAAAGTTTGGCTAAAGATTTGAAATCTTTAAAAGTAGTTATGATTAATGCTACTCCCAGAGGCGGCGGAGTAGCAGAAATTTTAAAAAGCCTAATTCCTCTAATGAATAATTTAGGAATTCAGGCTAGCTGGCAGATTATTCCTCCAAGGGAAGAGTTTTTTAATTTAACAAAAGAAATTCACAATGCTTTACAGGGAAAAACTTTTAGCTTGAGCTACGAATCAAGAAAACTTTATCAGCATTATATTGAAAAAACAGCTTCATTGATGATTGATGAAAAAGAAGTTGACTTTTGGGTTATGCATGATCCCCAACCAGCCGGTTTGATTCAATATTTACCAGACTCTGAATTTGATCCGGTTATTTGCCGTATCCACATTGACACTACTTCTCCAAATAAAGAGGCCTGGAATTTTATTAAAGGATTCTTAGCACAATACGATAAGTTGGTTTTTTCAAGCAAAGATTTTATTCATCCCGATATTGCAAATAATCAGATAAGCATTATTCCTCCGGCTATTGACCCTTTTACGGAAAAGAATAAAGAGATTGATTTTAAAGAAGCCAAAGATATTTTATCTGCTTTTGGCGTTGATGTTTTAAAGCCTTTAATTACTCAAGTTTCTCGGTTTGATCCTTGGAAAGACCCAATAGGCGTTATTCAAACTTATAGAAAAATTAAAGAAGAAATTCCTGAAATTCAATTGGCTTATCTTGGACTTTTTTTGGCAAGCGACGACCCAGAAGCAGAAAAAGTTTTTGAGCAGGCAAAAAAAGAAGCTAATAAGGATAAAGATATTTTTCTCTTTTCTAATACTAGCCATTTAGGAAGTTTGAGTGTAGATAGGTTTGTTAACGCCTTTCAAACTGCTTCGGATGTAATTCTTCAAAAATCTATTAGAGAGGGTTTTGGTTTAACCGTTACTGAAGCAATGTGGAAGGGAACGCCGGTAGTAGGGGGCAATGTTGGAGGGATTAAACTGCAGATAGAAGATGGGAAAAACGGGTATTTAGTTTCAAATATTGAAGAAGCAGCCAAGAAGACAATTAAACTTTTGAAAGACAATAAATTAAGAGCAAGAATGGGCAAAGAGGCAAAGGAGTCGGTAAGAAAGAAGTTTTTGATTCCCAGACTTTTGAGAGATTATCTAAAGCTTTTTAAAGAATTGAGCTAATGCCTACAGAATTTTAAAAAAGTTTTCAAGGTTGTTTTTAAAATTCAAAAAGGAAAAACTTTGAGCTACAAAGAAGTAGCTAAAAAAGCCGGTAATCCAGAAGCTTACCGATCAGTTGGCAATATCTTGGCTAGCCACAATATAAAGGGGTTGCCCTGCCACAGAGTTATAAAATCAGATGGTAGCGTGGGGGGATATAGGGGAAGTTATATAAATTCAAATGAGAAGCAAAAACTCCTTAAAAAAGAAGGGGCTTTTTAGTTTTCCACTGTTTTTTTTTGCAACATTCTTACAATAGTTATATTATGAATAATAATTAATTTTTTATTATGTTTAAAAAAATTCTCGTTTTTTCAATTGTCCTCTTATTCTTTTTTGGTGCTGGTGTTGCAAGAGGAGCATGGTATACCTGCGACATTTTGATTGAGGAATATAGCAATGTAATTGCTGAATATGACAGTAATAACGATAATCAAATCACTTATAGTGAATCTATTACTGCTTTAAAGGATTATTTGGGTTCAAATCTTTTAGAAAATTATTTTTTAGCTATTGCAAGATTTGACAGGCTCAATTGTGTTCTTTCAGAGCAAAAAGAAGACCCGGTTTCCGGCACCCTGTCTGTTAACAAAACAGAGGTCAATGTAGGCGAAACCATAGAGCTTACCGTAACGGGTCAAGATGACAATGGATTAGAAAAACTCTGGGCATATTACCAAGGAAGCTGGCATTCAAAAGAATGTCCTGTAGCAGAAAGCTATCCTTTGCAATATATGACTACCTGTGATCACACCTTTACCTTTTCAGAATCTAAAGCAGGCACCTATACATACAGAGGATATGTTTATGGAAAGAAAGTTAATGGAGCAACTGAAACCACATATACAACTCCTTCTTCTGTGGCAGTTAGGGTTACAGAAGAACAAACCTGCACTGACTCCGATGGAGGGAAAGATTATTATGTGAAAGGAACAGCAAAGGGTATTTTGGCTAATATGGATATATCTTCAACGCCTACCGAAGTAACTGATTTTTG